>JBDNDR010000081.1:0-7996 GCA_046718995.1 Fimbriimonadales bacterium | reverse complement strand
AGCGCCCTGTCGCGTCCGATTGGTGTTTCGGTACGGTGCGCCCACTCCTGACGCACGAAGTCCAACTCCAGCACCTGCAGACTATGCGCATCCCACACCATCGCTTGGGATTGTACCTGCTGAGGGTCAGGGTGGGGGTAGGATGGTTCACCCCCTCCGTCAGGTTCCCCCTGAGGCAGGAGGAACCGGGTCTTGGCTTCCCGCCGCAAGCCCCACCCGTCACCCTAAGTCTCCCCCCCCTTCGTCACCCTGAGCCGCAGGCGAAGGGTCTTGTTGAGATGCTTCGCTGGCGCTCAGCATGACGAGTGGGGGCGTCCCGCAGGACGGGGTGGGCGTCAGTGCGGACTCCCCTCTCTGCCTGCGGAGCGGGGTTGGGGGTGAGATGAAAACTCCCCTCTCTGCTTGCGGAGCGGGGTTGGGGGTGAGGTGAAAAACTCCCCTCGCCGTTTACAGCGGGGGGCAGGGAGAGAGCTGAGCGCCCTGCAGTTGCCAGAGTCGGCAGGGCGCTTAGAGGACGCTTTCGGCAGGATGATAGGGGTAGCCGAACTGCTCGGCAATCGGCGCAAGGGTGACTTTGCCTTCCACCACATTCAAACCCAAGCGCAGGGCAGGGTCTTGACGGCACGCCTCACGCCAGCCCTGCTCTGCCAAGCGCAACACATAGGGCGTGGTGATATTGGTCAGGGCGTAGGTGGAGGTGCGCGCCACAGCGCCTGGCATGTTGCTCACGGCGTAGTGGATGACGCCGTCCACCACATAGGTCGGCTCGCGGTGCGTTGTGGGGCGAATCGTCTCCGCCAAGCCGCCCTGGTCGACCGAGACATCCACCAGCACGGCACCATTTTTGAGGGTGCTGAGCATTTCGCGCTTGATTAGGATAGGAGTTCGCCCGCCCGTGACATAGATGGCGCCGACAATCAAGTCTGCCTGCTGGATGGCTTCGCGCAGGTTAGCAGGGTTAGAGTAGAGGGTGTCCACATTCGCTGGCAAAATATCTTCCAGCGCACGCAGTCGGCTCACATTGACATCCAGAATCACCACACTGGCTCCGAAGCCGGCGGCGATGCGCGCGGCGTTCGCTCCCACCACCCCAGCGCCAATCACCACGACCACGCCGGGACGCACGCCGGGCACGCCCGACAGCAGAACCCCGCGCCCGCCCATCGGACGCTCTAAGCACCACGCCCCAACCTGTACCGCCATGCGCCCAGCAATCTCGCTCATCGGGAGCAGGATGGGATGCGCGCCATCAGGGGTCTGGATGGTCTCGTAGGCGATGCAGACGGCACCGCTTTGAACCATCGCACGGGTCAGCTCCTCGCTCGCTGCGAAATGGAAGAAGGTGAAGAGGGTCTGCTTGGGACGGATGAACGGGTACTCCGAAGCCATCGGCTCCTTGACCTTCACAATCAGTTCCGCCTGCGACCAGACATCGCACGCTTCCTCCACGAGGGTTGCCCCTGCCCGTTCGTACTCCTCGTCGGGGATGCCTGTGCCGTCGCCTGCGCCTCGCTCCACTAAGACGGTATGCCCATGCTGGGTAAGGATTTCAACGCCTGAGGGCACCATCGCCACCCGGTACTCGTCGGGCTTAATCTCCTTCGGAACACCAATTACCATGGTAGCCATATTGTACCTGAGGCGGTTTGAGGTAGAGTCTTGGGGTATGTTGACCGCGCAGAATCGGATTGCTATCTTGATGCATGAGGGCATTCGGGGCAAGTTCGGCAAGACGGGCTTGGGTTTACTGCGCTATAGCCCCCATCCGATTGTGGCAGTGATCGACCGCGAGTGTGCAGGGCAGTCGCTTCGAGCGTTGACCGGGATTGACCGCGAGGTGCCGATTGTGGCGTCGGTGTCTGAGGCGCAGGCTTACGCACCGGATACGCTGGTGATAGGGATTGCGCCCAGTGGGGGGCTGCTCTCGCCGGACTTGTGGGGCGAGGTGCGCCACGCGGTGATGGCGGGCTGGAACCTTGTGAATGGTCTGCACGAGCCGCTTGCCCACCATCCCGACTTGGAGCCGCTCTTGCACGGATGCCAATGGATTTGGGATGTGCGCAAGGAGCCGCCGAACCTCTCCATCGGCACGGGGTCAGCACGCCACCTGAACTGTTTACGCGTGCTGACCGTCGGCACGGATATGGCGGTGGGCAAGATGACCGTCTCGCTGGAGCTGCATCGGGCGGCGCTTCAGGCAGGACTGCGCTCACGGTTCCTCGCTACAGGGCAAACGGGGATTATGATTGCGGGCGAGGGACTGGCACTGGACGCCGTGCGGGTGGACTATGCCAGCGGCGCGGTGGAGAAGTTCGTGCTGGAGTATGGGCACGACGCCGATGTGGTCTGGGTGGAGGGGCAGGGCGCGTTGTTCAATCCCGCTTCGACCGCTACTTTGCCTCTGTTGCGGGGGAGCCAGCCGACCCATCTCATTTTGGTTCATCGGGCGGGGCAGACCAGCATTCGCACCTTTCCCGATGTGCCGATTCCGCCTCTGCCTGTAGTGATTGAACTGTACGAACAGGTTGCGGCGGCAGGCGGGTCGTTCTATCCTTCCAAAGTGGCAGGGATTGCGCTCAACACGGCGCATCTGAGCGAGCCAGAGGCGCAGGAGGCAATTGCTCAGGTGGAGGCTGAAACAAAATTGCCCTGCACCGACCCTGTAAGATACGGTGCAGGGCGCCTATTAGAAGTGATTAGGACGATGGGTTAGGAGTGAAGCTTTAGCTCAGGTGCTTAGCAATCTTCTGCTCGATGGCGCCTTTAGGGAGCGCGCCTACAATCTGCTCCACCACGCGCCCGTCCTTGAAGAGCAGAAGCGTCGGGATACTCATAATCCCGTACTGCATTGCTAAGCCCTGCTCTTGGTCAACATCCACCTTGAACACTTTCAGTTTGCCTGCATATTGGGTCGCCAGTTCTTCCACGATGGGTGCGATGAGCCGGCACGGTCCGCACCAGACTGCCCAGAAGTCCACCAAAACGGGGACCGAAGAGCTCAGTACTTCCGATTGCCATTCGTTCTGTGTGATTGCCTTTGCCATAGATGCCTCCTATAACGGCTGGAGTATACCTGATAGTAGAGAGTGCTGAGCGAAGTTTCTCATCGGCTCGCTGTTGTCGGTCGGGGTCAAGGTTGGAAAGTTTCTTCGTGAGTGCGGGATGTTGCACTAATGAGCGAATTCAGTGAAATTTCTGGCTGTCCCCCTTGACATTTCATCGAAAGTAGTGTATAATAGGGGTGGTCATCTATACTACGAGTATGGACTGACTAATCATCGAACGGAGGATCAGAGATATGCGTAGTCTGATAAGCGATGGCGCTCTACGCGCCGTTAGTTTCATGTCGCTGACGCTTGTGCTCTTCAACGGAGCGATAGCTCAAACCCTCACCTGGCTCGGCACCTTGGGAGGCAACACGAGTAGAGCCTATGGTATCTCCAATAATGGCGTGGTCGTAGGCGAGGCACTGAACAGCAGTGGCCAGGCTCGTGCCTTCAAGTGGGATGCTGTGAATGGCATGATAGACCTCGGCACGCTCGGTGGTGCAGATAGCTCCGCATGGGGCGTCTCTGCAAACGGAAGCGTGATCGTCGGTCGGGCACGAACTTCAGGTGGTCTTGAGCAAGCTTTCAAGTGGGAGTCACCGACGATGACGAACTTGGGCACGCTTGGAGGCAATGACAGCTGGGCTCGTGGTATTTCCGCAGACGGAAGCGTGATTGTAGGTCGAGCACGCAACAGTAGCAACAATCTACGTGCTTTCAGGTGGGATGCTACGAGTGGTATGGTAGACCTTGGCACCTTCGGAGGTCCAACCAGCGCTGCATGGACTGCCACTCCCGATGGAAATATCATCGTCGGCTGGGCAAGAACCACCTCACAGCAGATTGCCGCTCGCTGGGAAGCCAACGGCTCGGGCGGATACAACATCATCAACCTCGGCTCGCTGTTCGGCAACAACCTGAGTGAAGTGAGAAACATCTCTGCGGATGGCAATGTGATGGTCGGCTTTGCGAAGGATGCCTCTAACACTGACCGAGCGGTTCGGTGGACACCGGATGGCTCTGGTGGATTCGTCATTCAGAACCTCGGTACGCTGGGTGGCACAAGCTCCGCAATTGGTATCTCTGGAGACGGTACCATAATCGTTGGTACATCCAAGAACGGTATCGGTCAGGACAATGCCTTCATATGGATGGACGGTAGTGGTATGCAAAACCTCAACGACCTCTACGCCAGCCTGTTACCCAGTGGTTCCGTGCTCTATGCAGCTCACGCTGTCTCTGCTGATGGCCGCTACATTGTGGGCTTTGGTTTGAATAGTACCACTGGACGCACTGAAGGCTTCATTCTGGACACGGTTCCCGAGCCTGCGAGCTTGGCTGTACTCGGTGCTGGGCTAATCGGTCTGATTGCCCGCCGCCGTCGCAACAACTAAACCTTTCCCCTTCTCTTACCCCCTCAAATACACGATTCAAGGGCAGACGCTTTTATGTCTGTCCCTTGAATCGTTTCAAGGATTACCGCTTCAAGGATTCAAGAGAAAGTGTGCAGAGTAATCGGGGTTTCTAATCGGTACGGATGTCGCGGAGCCAGCGCATGTGCCCATCCAGCATCAGGCGGTTGCGTCCGCCGCGATGAACCGCGCGTCCCCGCAGTTCAGGGGCAACGGTTCCAATCGTGCGCGGGAAGTAGGGGTCGATGGCTAATTCCACATCGCTGATGCCTTCGGGGCGTGTGTAGAATGGGCTGGGGTTCGCTTGGAGGTCTGCCACAGCTTGGTCGGGGGTCTTGCCCCAAAAGTTGTCGGGCGGAATCGGGTCATCGGGGCGGTCAAAGCGCCACATCCAGTATCGAGTTCGCTTCTCGGTCTGGGTGCTCGGCTCGACGCGCTGTAGGACTTGGATTGCCTCGCCCAAGGCGCTCCCCGTCACACTGGGGCAGTTCCAGAGGTTCCAGTTGCGTGTGTAGGGTTCCAACACGACGCCTGCCCAGCCACAGCGCGGGTCGGAGAGAGGCCAAGTTGTCCACGGGCGATACCCACCGGGTAGGCTCCGTTTCAGGTCGCGCCGGTCTGGCATGCGCTCGTCGTAGTCTTGAAGGTACATCCAGAACGCCTGACCAATCTGGCGCAGATTCTGGGCGCAGGCAGTTTGGCGCGCGCTCTCCCGTGCCTGCGATAGCACAGGGAACAGCAGGGCAGCAAGTATTGCAATAATCGCAATCACAACCAACAGCTCAATCAGGGTAAAGGCGCCTCGTCTCATGGTCTCCAGAACAGCCAGCCGATGAAGCCGATGACTAAGCCCACCACCAGGAGGCTGGCGAACTTCTCCTGAGGACTAAGACGGAATTCACGCCAGTTGATAGCGAGGAAGGCGACCGCCATCGGCACGAGCGCAGGGAGTTTGGGCGCGTAGCCCAACATCACAATCATCAGATAGACCCACAGCACCAAGAACAACCCAATCGCTGTGGGGCGCACGCGCAACTGGAACCGCCATAAGCAAGCGGCGTAGAGCGCCAGAAACACGAAGTCGCCCACCCCGATAATCACAATCGGCACCACACGCTCAAAGGTCTCCATCGCGCTGGGCACGGCGGTGACGGCGACGCTGGCACGCTCGGCAATCTCGGGCGCCTGCTCCATCACGCGCTTGACGAACCCACCCGGCGCCAAAACCGTCAGCACATCCACCATCGCTGCAAACGGCACCACCGGTACCAAGAGGTTCTTCTCCCGCACAATCCGCGATAGCAAAGTGCCTAACCCCACCGCCGACACCAGAAGCAGATAGTAGACCATAGTTTGATAGAGCGCAAAGACGGCGATGGGCGGACGGTTATCGGCACTCCAACCGAGCAGGCGTGGGAGTAGCCCGCCTCCTGTCCACAACAGCACACCGCCGATGAGCATCGCCAGGCTGAGCCAGCGATGGCGCTCGGTCTGATAGGCAAGACTGAAGATAAGCCCCAGTAGGGTCGCCATGAGTAGGAGTGTACTGAGCAGCGTGCCCGCCCAGACCCACTTGAGTGGGACTGTGATGAACGGTGTGCCCGCCTGAAGCACGAAAAAGGCAAGGCTCCATCCGAGCCATGCCCACCGCTCACGCCCTGCAATTCGTTGGGTTGTCTGCATGGGTGATTCGTTATACCCGCTGGTGGGGCTTACCGCGCGGGTGGCGAGTCTCGGTCTATGCCCACACCAAGTTGGCTCTCGTTGGGGCGTTCGTTGCGCAGCGCCCACGCAATCCACTGGCGTCCGTTGCCCAAAAACTCCAAGTTCGGGGGATAGGTATCGGTGCCTGCATTGTCTAAGAAGATAGCCATAGCGAGGGCGCGCTCTCTCAGGGTACCTCGCCCGATGGGGTTCGCCCGCCCGAAGTTAGCGTCATCACGGCGCGCTTTATAGAGGTCATCGCCTTTGAGGTCGACAAAGATGCCGATACCGTTGGCGTTCGCTCCACCCAGTGCAAGGCTCGGGGCGTCATACTCGTCGTTGCCTTCGCCTTCCCACAGATAGCCAATCCCGAAATCGTGTCCGGCGCCCATCGCCATATTGAGTCCTGCGACATAGCGGTCGTTGCCGAGCCGGTCTTCCAAATAGCCGATTGCGAAGTGGGCCGCGGCGCCTTGCACATACCAGATGCCCTCGCGCACATCGTCGCCTTGGAGGTCAATCGCCAGCCCCACACCGCCCCAATAGCCACAGCCTTGCCCGAACACGCCACAGAGGTAGCGGTCATCGCCTTGCACATCCAGCAGCACGCCAATCCCGCCAGCCAGCGAGTGCCCGTCGGTATAGTCCGCACGACGCCCATAGCCACAGCCTTGCGCCAAGCTCACATTGTGCTCCGCACTTTGGGGCGATGGGAAATCCAACGGCTTGGGCAGGGCGGTGTAGGTGTCGTTGCCGGTGGCGTCTAAGAGCAGCCCGAACCCACGAACGCCCCCAAACCCCTGACCCTGATGGAAGCAAGTGTACTGGTCTTGTCCCTCGCGGTCAATCAGCACTCCGATTCCCAGGTAGCCTGCGCCCTGTGTGAAGACATAACCGTCGTACTGGTCGTTGCCTTGTAGGTCAATCAGCATCCCAACGCCGAGCCGCGCACTGCCCAATCCTGCATAAGCGGTGCGGTAGATATCGTTTCCCTCGCGGTCTACCAAGACGGCATAGCCCATCAGTGCGCCGCCGAATGCCATGCCCCCACGCTTGGCGCGGTTCGCCTGCTCGGCGATGGGTGTCTTGGCGCTTTGGGCATCGTCCGTGTAGAGGTCGTCGCCTTCCAAATCGATCAGGATCGAGACACCGTTCTCCCAGGAGAGGTTTGCGCCACCGCCATAGTAGGTGTCGTCGCCAGCCGTGTCGATGAGCAGTAGGTAGGGGGTTCGGGGATGGACATCGTTGCCGTTCCCTGTGAGGCGGATGCGTCCCAACGGCGTGTCGATATCGAACTCAAACGGTTTCCTCAGCGCCTCACGCTGGGCGGGCTGGAGGCGTCCGAAAGCGTCCAATGCCTGCGAGACCGCTAAGACGATGTCGTGCCCCCCAGCGAACAGGTGCGCAAAGTCCACCCGCTCCAGCGCTTTACGGATGAGCACGGTGCCGTTGTTGCTGGCGTTGCGTTCCAGTTCCGCCTCCATCGCCTCGTGGGGTAGAGCGAGCATTCGAAACAGTGCCTCGCGCTCGGGTTGGCTCAGGTCGCTGAACGCGCTATCCCGCCATCGTCGCGCTTCCAGAGCGGTGTAGAGCAGGAACGCACACTGCTGAAGGAACGGCTCGGGCAACTCGCTCGTGGCGCGACGCACCTGCTGACGCACGGCGGGTGGGACAGGTGTGTTGGCAAACTGGTAGAGCGCGTTCACTGCCTCCTGAAAAGCGTTCGGCTGCTGACTCTGCTGACGAATCGGCTCCAACGGGTTGCTGACCAAAGTCCGGCGCACCGAGTAGCCGAGCAGTCCCGACGCAAACTCCACACTCTGGGCAGAGATC
>JBDNDR010000080.1:0-8103 GCA_046718995.1 Fimbriimonadales bacterium | reverse complement strand
CCAGGTCAGTGGACTGCTGAAGGCTGGTATCCTTACTAAAGTGCTTCAGGGGGGGGCAGAGAGTGCCCCCCTTCCCTTTGACAGATGTGAGGCGGGTGCGCTTGTGCAGATAGCGTATGCCGTACCTCTTGACTTTTGGAGCGATTTTCCGATATAATTAGGCAGTCCTTGGCAGGAACCAGCGGAGAGGCAGACAATAGTACACGCTACCTGCACAAAAGGAAGGAGGCATCAGACCATTGGCACAGATACAGGTTCGTCAGAATGAGTCGATAGATAATGCGCTCAAGCGTTTCAAGAAAGCGCTGGAGCAGAGTGGCATATTGCAAGAATATAAGCGCCACGTACACTACGAGAAGCCGAGTGAGCGTCGCCGACGCCAGAAGCAACGCCGACGCAAGAAGTAGTCTGTTCCGATACCGATGCGATTTCCGTGGGCGCCGCTCCGGCGGGGGCGTGGTCGTCTTGCCAACCGTGCTACCACCCAAAAGCCGACGATTCAGGTGCGTTGGCAACCGGTGGTGGCAGGGGCGTTCATCTGGCTCGCATTGGTTCTGCTCAACGGGAGCCTGCGCTCCCTACTGCCCCAGTTGGGCGAGCGGATGCTCATCGCTGGTGGTCAACTCGCCGTATTAGTCCCGCTCCTCTACTATGGAGGGTTCCTACGCCCGACGGGGCTGGCGTTGCGTTCCCCTGTGCCTCACAGCTCGCGTGAGGTCGGGATTCTGCTCCTTGTGCTGATTAGCCTGTTCAGCCTGCTGGGTGTGCGCCTCGCTTCGTCCATCGCCAACGGCTCGGCGCTGAGCGCGGAGCATGGTTTCCTCTCGTTTGCGCCTCTGCTGGCGGGCGGGATGCTGATGTCGCTCCTAATCCACCCGCTGATTGCCCTGTTGACCTTCTCGGTTCTGCTCACGGGACTTGCCATAGCACACGACTTGCCGGTGCAGACGCTGGGTGCGGTAGGGCTGTCGGGCTGGGTGGCAATCTACTCGGTGGCGCCCCTGCGCCGACGCTCGCAACTGTTCGTCACGGGGGTCATTCTGGGCGCCGTCCTGACCCTGACCTCTATCACCATCCAGGCAGGCAGTGGGGTCGCTTGGATAGACGCCCTCCAAAGTGGGTTCTGGGGCGTGGTCGGTGGAGTGTTTGCGATGGCGCTCTTCTGGCTCGGTTTGACCCTGCTGGAACGCCCTTTCCGCCTGGCGACCCCGATGGTGCTGATGGAACTCGCCTCGTTGGAGCATCCACTCCTGCGTGAACTGCGCGAGAAAGCGCCCGGCACCTACTTCCATAGCCAGATGGTGGGGCAGCTGGCAGAGGAAGCCGCCCTCGCTATCGGTGCCGATGCCCTGCTGGCGCGTGTAGCAGGCAACTATCACGACATCGGAAAACTGACCAAACCCGATTTCTACATAGAGAACCAGACAGGTGTCAACAGCCACGAGCGTATCAACCCAGCGCTGTCGGCACGCATCATCGCCTCACATGTGCGCGATGGGGTCGACCTCGCACGCCAGCACCGTCTCCCGATTGCCCTCTGTGACATCATCGCCCAACATCACGGAACGAGCCTCATCACCTATTTCTACCATCAGGCGGTCGGCTCGATGCCCGACCCTGTGCTGGAGCAACATTTCCGTTACGAGGGGCCCAAACCCCAGACGCGTGAAGCAGCCATCGTGATGCTGGCAGACACGGTGGAAGCCTCGACCCGCGTGCTGGGCGACATGACCCCGCACCGACTCGCCAACTTCATCCACGATATGGTGGAGATGCGCCGACAGGACGGTCAGCTGGACGAGTGTGGACTCACTTTTTGCGACCTGAAGCGGATTGAAGAGGCGTTCCTACGGGTGTTGGTCGCCTCACGCCACAAACGCCTTGAGTACCCCAACTCAGAAGAGGTCTATGCAGTCCGTCCCTCTTGAGGTTTCGGTCGGGGTCTCCTCTGAGGTGGAACCCCTCTTACAAAGTGCAGGGATTGACCTTGCGCAGTTCGAAGAGCAGGTCAACCGTGCCTTCGCTTTGGCTGTCCCCTACGCTCAAGTGTCGTTCGAGGCTCTACCGATGGGCAATCTGTTGGAGTGCCACCTCCTGCTGACCGACGATGCGCACATCGCTCAGCTGAACACCGACTATCGGGGCATCGACTCCCCGACCGATGTGTTGAGCTTTGAGTACGGCGCCGACTCCCCTGTGCTGGGGGACATTGTCATCTCGGTGGAGACCGCTCAGCGTCAGGCGGTTCCGAATCAGCACGACCTGATGACCGAACTGTTGATATTGGGCTTGCACGGCGCACTCCATCTGCTGGGCTACGAAGACGAGACGGAAGCAGGACGCGACCTGATGGTTCAACGCTCCATCCAGATTCTGAGCCAGATGGGGTATCCTGCTAATAGCGCGTGGTATTCGCGATACAATGAGAACGAACCCTGAGCCTCCTGAAGCCTATCAGGAGCCGGACCGACGAGCGGAAGCACCGCCTCTCTCAGAAGCCAATGAGAGCAACGGTCAAGAGCGTGAGGCAGTCGCTACGCGTCGGAACCCGCTCGATGGCTTCCGCTATGCCTTAGAAGGGATTATCGCCGTTGTACGCACCCAGCGCCATATGCGATTCCACTTCTTCAGCGTCGTGATGGTGCTGGTGATGGGTCTGCTGTTCCGCTTAGACAAACGCGAGATGCTGGTCTTGCTGTTCACCATCTCGCTGGTGCTGATTGCAGAGATGTTCAACTCGGCGGTCGAGGCGACGGTAGACCTTGTGACGGAGGAGTATCATCCGAAGGCGAAGTTCGCCAAAGACATCGCTGCGGGCGCGGTGCTGGTCGCCACGCTGAACGCGGTGGTGGTGGCGTGGGTGCTGTTTATGGGCGACCTACGCTTGGAGCAGATTCGCCTGCGGATGGAACGCGCCGAACCGACCCTGGCGGTCGCCCTCACCATCGGAGTGATTCTCATCTTTGTTGTGGTATCTTTGGTGAAGGTGCTCTCGACTCAGGGCAAAGTGCGCCTGTTTCATGGGGGCGCGATGAGCGGGCATGCGGCACTGGGCTTCTTCTTCGCCCTGGCGATTGTGATTGTGTCGGGCAACCTGTTAGCTTCGGTGCTGGCGTTGCTGTTGGCTGCGCTGGTCGCCCAAAGCCGAGTAGAAGCGAAGGTTCACACCCTGCGTGAGGTCGTGCTGGGAAGCCTGCTCGGCATCGGGGTCGCCGCGCTCATCTATTGGCTCGTGCCCCGATGAGGAGGTCGAACAAACCGATGGCAGATAACTCGGACAGTAGCCCTTACTTTAGACTTTGGAACCGGATTGTTCTTATCGCTTTGGGAAGCGTCATCGCCGTCTGGTGGCTCTACGCCCAATCGCCCAGTGAACCGCTCCAGGTCGCGCAGACCACCTCCACCGGACTGTCGCCAACTTCCAGTTTTGTCATCATCCTGGTCTTACTGCTCTTGAGCGCCTTCTTCTCTATGGCGGAGAGTGCGCTCACCTCTATACGCCACAGCTGGATGCGGATGCTCAACGAGCAGAACCATCGCCTGGCGCCTTACCTGTTGGCGTTCAAGTCGGAGCCGTCGCGGTTCCTCTCCACCGTTCAGGTCGGGCTGAACATCGTGGCGTTCTTAGCCTCAGCGGTCGCCGCAACCAACTTGGCGGAACCCCTACACACGCTGATTCGCCCGCTGGAGGCAATCGTCGGGGTCGACCTCTTGGGGTTCAGCGTGGCGATGGTGGCAATCCTCACGGCGTTCGCAAATGTGATTGTGGGGGAGACCGTGCCCCGTAGTATCGCCATCACCCACTCCGAGCGGGTGGCGCTGATGGTCATCGTGCCCCTGATGCTGTTTGACCGCCTGTTCCGCCTGCCCATCTTGCTGGTCAACTTCACCACGCGCGCCATACTCAAGCTGTTCGGTATCCAGATGCAGCGTCTGGCACCGGTGGTCAGCGAGGAGGAACTAAGGGTGCTGGTCGAGGCGGGCGAGGAACAGGGCGTGATTGAAGAGCAAGAGAAGGAGATGATACAGTCCATTTTTGAGTTCACCGACACGATTGCCCGTGAGGTGATGACACCTCGAGTGGATATGAAGGCGGTGCCCTTAGATGCCCAGATTCGGGATGTCGTGGAGCTCATCCGCAAAACGGGACACTCGCGCATCCCGGTCTACGAGGGGAATGT
This sequence comes from Fimbriimonadales bacterium, assembly GCA_046718995.1. Classification (GTDB taxonomy): domain Bacteria; phylum Armatimonadota; class Fimbriimonadia; order Fimbriimonadales; family GBS-DC; genus CAKZQI01. The sequence continues at coordinate 3,922 of JBDNDR010000080.1, read as the reverse complement.
GGACAATATCGTGGGGATTGTGCATGCCAAAGACCTGCTCCGACTATGCGAGGGCACGCCCAGCAAGGTCTGTATCGCCGAGGTTATGCGCCCCGCCTTCTTCGTACCCGAAAGCAAGCGCGTGGTGGAACTGCTCCAAGAGATGCGACGCCAACGCACCCATATGGCAATCCTTCAAGATGAGTACGGTGGAACCTCGGGGCTGGTGACCCTGGAAGACCTGATGGAAGAGATAGTCGGTGAGATTCAGGACGAGTACGATGTGGAGCCAGAGACTCTCGTGGAAACCCTGCCCGACGGCACCCTGCTAATCGACGCCCGCATCCACATAGACGACGCCAGCGAACTGTTGAATGTGGCTATCGAGTCGGAAGAGTTCGACACGCTGGGCGGATATGTGTTCGGGCAGCTGGGACATCTACCCACCGTTGGGGAGTCGGTCGTGGTCGATGGCTGGGAGCTGCGCGTGCATGAGCTGGAAGGGCATCGTATTCGTGCGGTGCAAGCGGTTCGGCGCGTCCCGATAGGCGAGGAGAACCTGTCCGGCTCTGAGCAGTCGCTCCAATCGGAGACCTAAAGCGCCGATATTTAGCATAGCGAAAGGTATAATACCGTCGTTATGGATGCCAAGCGTCTCTCGCGTCGGGAGTTTCTCGTCGCAGCCTCCTCTGTGGCGGTTGGCGCGTTGATGGCTCCCCACGCTCTGGCAAACCAATCCACAAATAGGAGGGTCACTAACATGGCTGATGTGCAACTGATTGAGGTCACAGCGAAACCCCTGCCCGAAAAAGTGTTCCAGACCGAAAAGTTCGGTATCTCTCGCAAGACCCACGAGGAACACTACAAGCTCTATCAGGGCTATGTGAACAAGACGAACGAGATTCGCCGTGCGCTGGCGCAGCTCACCTCAGACGATTTTGCAAAGGGCAACCAGTCCTACAGCCTCATCCGCTCGCTGAAGGTGGACTATACCTTCGCGCTGGGTGGCGTGAAGAACCACGAGCTCTACTTTGAGAACATGGGCGGTGGCGGTTCGGAACCCAGCAGTGCCCTGCGTCAGGCACTGGCACGCTATTTCGGTTCGTACGAACGCTGGCTGGAAGACCTGAAAGCGACCGGGATGGCGGCGCGCGGTTGGGTCTGGCTCGCCTATGACCACGATGACGGGAGCCTGTTCAACTATATCGGCGACGCCCAGAACACCTTCCCCATCTGGAACGCTACCGTGATTCTGGCGATGGACACCTACGAGCACGCCTACTACCTGGACTTTCAGACGGCACGCGCCCGCCACATCGATGCTTTTATCCAGGCAATCGACTGGGAAGTGGTGAACGCCCGCTACGAGGCAGTACTGAGCGGCAAGCGGTAAAGACACCAATAGGGCATCATTTTAGCTCCAACCTACACTTGAGGTAGTAATAATCAGGGTGCAGGTTTGATACCTGCATCCTGAGCATTTTTTGACCCCGAAAAGGACACGAATAGATTCACGCCCTCTCCACCAGCCAAGCAAGGGCGCGTCCAACCCTTGTCTCACAACGCGGCACTGGTCTTGACGATGGCGCCATCTTCTCGAGTGAGGAAATGCACGGTGTCGACGCCACCTTTCAACAGGTGCTCACGCGCCGCTTCCAGTCCGAAGCCAACTTGGGAGGGGCGGTGGCTGTCGTCCCCGATGCAGAACTTGACCCCCATCCGCGCGCCCAGTTCCACAATCCAACGCGCTGGGTACGGTTCAGGAAGCCCTTTGCGTAGTCCCGAAGTGTTCACCTCCACGAACGCATCGACCGAACGGATTGCCTCCAGCGCCTCCTCCACCGCCTGACGCACACGCGGGGTGGAGATGGCTTCGGTCAGCCCCAGCCGATGCGCTCGGAGCCGAACCAAATCCAGATGCCCGATGACCTCTGGGCGTACCGTTTGCGCCATCTCCGCTACTTTCTGGTAATAGGCGACGGCTAAGTTCTCCATCCCGCCCATCTGCTCTACCAGCCCCAGAAAAGTCGCATCGGAACTACCGTCGACCATCGTGTCGTTCAGGTAATGCACCGAGCCGACCACATAGTCGAACCCATAGCGCGCGCGGTAATCGGCGACCAGTTGGGGATAGCGGTCTTGGGGGACGACCTCGATCTCAAAGCCACATAGCACCGTGAGGCGGTCTGCAAACTCGTGGGCGAGGGCGCGTATCGTCTGGGCGTAGCGGTCAAAGTTCTGCTCCAGCGTCTCCACTGTCCAGCCCATCTCTTGCTCGTTTTCATAAAGGAATCGCGGTTCGACGCGGGGCATATGCTCAGCGACGCCGAAGACATTGTAGCCCGCCTCTACTGCAGACTGAAGAATCTCGCGCAGGCTCCCTTCCGCATGCTCACAAAACTCCCCGCTGTGTCCGCCGTGCAGGGAGATTTTCCAAGCCGACTGTTCCATATCGAAAAGGATACCTGCACGGCGAACGGCTTACAACGACTGAACACCCAGTTGTACAGTGAGTTTGAGCGGTTTGCCCTCGCGCAGGATGACGAGTTCCACCTGCTGGTTCGGGCGGGCGTAGTAGAGGGCGCGCGTAAGGTCGGAGGCACTGCGGATGGGCTGACCGTTGAAACCGGTGATGAGGTCGTTGGGCAGGAGTCCTGCGTTCTGGGCGGGGCTGTTGGGCGCCACGCGTCGCACGACCACGGCGCCACCCACCGTCTGATAGTCGGCACCCAGCCACACATGTTCGGCACGCCCCTTGAGGCGCAGGTCGTTCACCACGCGCTGAGCAATGGTCGAGGGGATGGCAAACCCAGTGAGCGCTAGACCACTGGCAGGCACGCCTTCCACATTGCTGAGCGCTCCGATGATCACGCCGATGACCTGACCGCGTGCGTCTAACAGGGGCGCACCCGGCTCCCCAGAGCCGACCGTGCCGTTGAACTGGAGCAGGAGCACCACCCGCTGGTTCTGGGGACGGATACCCACGCGGTCTTTGCCACCCAGCGTACCGACAGTGACGCTACCTTCCAGCCCGCCACGATTGCCAATCAGGATTACGGTTGCACCCACGGGCACTCGGTCCGGGTCGCCCCAGCGCAGGCTGGTTCGGCTACCGAGTTCGGGCGCACGCAGAAGCGCAATACCCGAGATAGCATCCACGCCGACCACCTGAGCGGGAACCGCCGTACCGTCGCTGAGTAGCACGCGCAGGGCACGCGCACCTTGAACGCCCTCCGCCGAGCAGACCACCCAACCGCCCGAATCGACGATAAAACCACTGCTACGGACAAGGCGGTTGTCGAGCTGGACGGTCTCCACCGTGACGACGGCGGGGCGGGTACGCTCAACGACCGAGCCGACCTCGCGCGCGGCTTGGTCTAACACCGAGGGCGTCTGAGCGTGGAGGAGTGCCATCAGCCATCCACCCAATAGAGCGAACATAAGCCTAAAAGGAACAGATAATTGCATTGTTGGATGTTGCCTCCATCGTTTGGGATAGGGTATATCTCACAGGCAGGTAGACCGCGCCACCACTGCCATCGGGCACAATCGGTTCCATCGCCAGCAGTTCAGGCGCGCGAGTCAGGGCGCGTACTTGCGGGCTAATGGAACGCGCACCGAAATTCTCCGCTTCGGAACCTACCCTCGCTAATGTCTCTGGGAGCGGTGTGGGCATTTCGGGACCACCTACCGCTGGGGGACCTTGGGTCTGGCTTGGCTCGCTTTTTGGCACACGCGCCGCCCCAACAGGCAGCGGGAGGCTCGGCTCCGATGGCGGGACTGCCCTACCCGACGGCACCGCCGAGTCGCTTCGGGGCGCTTGAACCTTACCGCTGGACGGTGCAGATGAATCGCTTCGGGGCGGTTGAGCCGTCCCACCAAAAGGCACTACCGAGTCGCTTTGGCTCGGTTGAGCTTGGGCAAGCACCTGTCCATCGGAGAC
>JBDNDR010000008.1:0-15893 GCA_046718995.1 Fimbriimonadales bacterium | reverse complement strand
CGACCGAGCCTGTCCAGAACAGATTCACCGCACGGGTGTAGACACTCCAGCCTTCCCGCAGGAAGCGCGCGCGTACTCCTATCCGTGAGCGTGGTGCATAGCCCACTGTGGTGTCCACCTCGGCTTCCCAACGCCACACCGTGCTGGGGATGGCACTGAGATTCGCCAGCACGATTGGGAAATCAGCGGGTGGGGTCAGTCCACGCGCCACCGAGAGCGCGCACCCGAAGTGAAAAATCGGGGGGTCTTGCGGCGCACGCCAATTCAGCCATGTGTTGATGCTCGCATTCTGACCTGCCCAAGTGCTGTCGGCGGTTTGGAACGCGTTGAGGAACACCGCACTAAATTGGCGTAGATAGTTGCGGCAATCCGTGCTGGTAGGGTGGAATGTTCCATCGGGAGTGCGTAGAGCGTTCGTCTCGAACCACCAGGCGGTTTTGTGCGGGATGCCCAAAGTGGTCAGAAGCGACTGAATCTCGTAGCTCTGCCCGTAAGTTTGAATGATGAGTATCATCAGCGCAACCCTTTGATTTGGGACAGCACCGACGGCGGCGAGGACGAAGCACAGAGGACAATCCGATAGTGGTCGTAGCCCAGCGGACCGCCATCGCTGGCACGAATCATCACTCGGAAATAACCTGCGGAAGCCCCTGTGGTGATGACCCCTTGCTGAACAAGTGCCCAGACCGCCGTACCCGATGTGTGCAGGGGTAGCCCGTTGGGGTCAGTGGCACGCCCATAAACGGCATAACTCACATCGACCCCGCTACTCTTCCAGCCCGTCCACACCAGGCTGTGGTACATCCCCATATTCACCAAAGTCGGGATTTCAGGGTTCGTGCTTCCCGATAAGTCTGCATGATGAGGTGCCGGTGTGGAAGCGGTGTTCGGTGTAGCCGAACCCCAAAAGAGCGGTTCAATCGCGGGCGGTGCTACCACGGGCAGTGCGTTCGTGGTCGTGACAGGTACGACCTCCATCCCTCTCCGATAGCCGATGAGTGTCGGGCGCATAGGTTGTCTCCTCTGGAGATTGCTCTCCAGTACCATTATAGCCCACTCCACGCACCGACCAGTGGTGGCAGTTCTGTAAAGCCTCAACTGCAGGAGCAAAACCCGATGCCGTCTGGTATACTCCATCACTATGGCAAGGGCAAAAGCGTCTACGCGAAGGGCTAAAGGTAGCACGACCAAAGCAAAGCGTCAAACGAAGGCGACCGCCTCACGCGGGAACCCCGGTCGCCCCGTGATTATCGTCGAATCGCCAGCGAAGACCAAAACGCTCACCAAAATCCTGGGCAACCAGTACCTCGTGGAGGCGTCGATGGGGCATGTGCGCGACCTGCCCAAGTCCAAACTGGGCGTGGACATCCAGAACAACTTCCAGCCCCAGTATGTGCGCTTGACCGACCGACGCGATGTGCTGAAACGGCTGATTGAGGTCACCCAAAACGCGCCCGTCGTTTACCTGGCGACCGACCCTGACCGCGAGGGCGAAGCGATTGCATGGCACATCCAAACCGAGATTCAGCACCCGAACGCCCAGCGCATCGAGTTCAACGAGATTACCGCCTCCGCAGTCCAGCGCGCACTCCAGCAGCCGCGTGCAATCGACCTGAACCGAGTAAACGCCCAGCAGGCACGGCGTGTGCTGGACCGACTGGTCGGCTACGAGGTCAGCCCGCTCCTGTGGCGTAAAATCAGTGGCGCACCGCGCGGACTGAGCGCCGGGCGCGTGCAGTCGGTGGCGCTCCGACTGATTGTGGAACGCGAACGCGAAATCCGTGCCTTCGTGCCCGAAGAGTACTGGAAAATCACTGCTACCCTCACCCCGCTGGATGAGGAGTTCCCCTTTGAAGCCGAACTCCGCCAGAAGGGCGACCAGAAGATTGAACTCAAAACCGAGAGTGACGCCCAAGCGGTACTGAAGGACTTAGAAGGCGCGCACTACCAGGTGGAGAAGATAGACAAGCGCAAACGCCGCCGCACGCCGCCCCCACCCTTTATCACCAGCACGCTCCAGCAAGAGGCGTCCCGAAAGCTCGGCTACAGTGCCAGCCGAACGATGCGAATCGCCCAGCAGCTCTATGAGGGAGTCGACCTCGGCGCCGAAGGCTCGGTCGGGTTGATTACCTACATGCGCACCGACTCGGTCAGGCTCTCGGACGAGGCTCTGCAGATGGCGCGCGGGTACATCCAACAGCATTATGCGCCTGAATATCTGCCCGAAAAGCCCCGACACTACAAGACGCGCTCCAGCGCCCAAGACGCCCACGAGGCAATCCGCCCAACCGATGTGAAACGCACGCCTGAACAGGTACGCCCCTACCTCACGGCGGAGCAGTACCGCCTGTACGAACTCATCTGGAAACGGTTCGTGGCGTCGCAGATGGCGGAGGCACAACTGGAGGTCACCACCGTAGACATCCGCGCCAACGGCTACCTCTTCCGCGCCACTGGCACGGTCATCCAGTTCGATGGCTTCCTCAGGCTCTACACCGAGGGCAAAGACACGCAAGAGAAGGACGAGGACGAACTCCCACCACTGCCCGAGCTAAGCGTGGACGAGATCCTGCGCCTCATCCAGCTCACGCCCAGCCAACACTTCACCCAGCCGCCCCCACGCTATACCGAAGCGACGCTGGTCAAGGCGCTGGAGCAGAATGGGATTGGACGCCCCAGCACCTATGCGACCATCCTCTCCACCATCCAAGAGCGGGGCTATGTCGTGCTGGAGAACAAGGCGTTCAAACCTACCCCCGTCGGCGAGGTGGTGAACGACTACCTCATCAAGCACTTCCCCACCCTGTTCGATGTGCCCTTCACCGCGCGGATGGAAGAGCAACTGGACGAAGTCGAGGAGGGCAAGCAGGACTGGGTCGCCCTGATTCGGGGGTTCTATACGCCGTTCCATGCGCGAGTGGAAGAGGCACTCCAGACCAGTGAGCGTGCGGAGGTTCCTGTCGTAGAGACCGACCGCAAGTGCCCCGTCTGTGGAGCCACGATGGTGCTTCGCCACGGGCGGTTCGGCGCATTCCTCGCCTGCGCCCGCTACCCCGAATGTAAGACCACGCTGGACGCCGGAGTCACGGGCGTCGCCTGCCCAGTCTGTCAAGTGGGCGAGGTGGTGGAGCGCAAGTCCAAGAAGGGGCGCCTCTTCTACAAATGCAACAACAAGGAATGCTCCTTCATCGCGTGGGACCCGCCCACGGGAGAGAAGTGCCCCGAGTGCGGTTCGCCCCTGTTGGTCAAACAACAGAAGCGCAAGGGCACGCAACTCGTCTACTGCTCCAACGAACAGTGTGGCTACAAGCAGGAGGGAGCGCTGACTCCGACCGATGTGCCTGACGACGGAACTTTGAGCGAAGCAATCTGAGTTTTTCGTCAAAATGTGGCATAATCGTTGTGATGGACGGCGCTCGTGATATTAGGTTAGACGAGATCCTGTCGGCGTTGAGCCACGCCTTAGACATCACGGAGGGGCAACCGCGCGGACACGCTATCCGCACCGCCATGATTACCTCTCGCGTGGGCGAGATACTCCAACTTCCGGATGAAGACCGTGAGCGCCTCTACTACGCCACCCTCCTCAAAGATGCAGGGTGTTCCAGCAACGCCGTGCGTGTCTATAAGGTGTTCGGATGGGACGACCTGCTGACGAAGCGGGATGTGAAACTCACCAACTGGTCTAACCCCATCGAATCGATTCGGTTCGCGCTGGAACATATGATGCCGGGCAGTAATCTCATCCAGAAACTCGTTCATGCGCTAAAAGAGACTCGCGGCTCGCCGGGCGTGATGGATGAGGTGACCCTCACACGCTGTACACAAGGCGCACAGATTGCGCGGTACATCGGTTTTGACGAGCCGGTTGCTAAGGCGATTGAATATCTTGATGAACACTGGGACGGTAAAGGTTCTCCCTACAAACTCAAAGGCGAACAGATTCCCCTCTTGGCGCGGATCCTGTGTATGGGACAGACGATGGAGGTATTCGCCGCCACCCTTGGAGTCACGGCGACCTACGAGATGTTGGATAAGCGGTCTGGACGCTGGTTTGACCCGGAGCTGGTGAAGGTCGCACGCAGCTTCCAAGACGACACCGAGTTCTGGCGTCGCCATGCGGAACATCTCCAGAACCCAACCTGTGCGATTCACCCGTCAGAGTTCACACGCCGTGTCAGTGCAAGCGATATTGACCGTATCTGCGAGGCGTTCGCTATGATTGTAGACGCGAAATCCAGCTTCACAGCGGAACACTCGCGACGCGTGGCGCAATACGCCGTGCAAATCGCTCAGGCACTCGGCTGGGACGAGCAACAGGTACAGTTCATTTATCGCGCAGGACTGCTTCACGACATCGGCAAACTCGGTGTAACCAACGCCATTTTAGAGAAGCCCGGACGCCTAACCGACGAGGAGTTCCAGCAGGTTCGCAATCACCCACGCTACTCTTACGAAATCCTGCGTCAGGTGAAGGCGTTTGAGTGGCTGGCGGAAGTGGCGGGTGCCCACCATGAGCGTCTGGACGGCAGGGGCTACTGGCGCGGTCTTACTGAAGAGGCGCTCACGATGGAGATGCGTATCTTGGCAGTGGCAGATGTGTTCGATGCGCTCTCTGCAGAACGCCCCTATCGCCCTGCATTACCCCTGAGCGAAGTGTTCACCATCATGGAGCGCGAGGTCGGAAGCGCACTGGATGGCACTTGTGTCACCATCTTGAGGGAACTCTACCCTTTTGACGAACCGCTCGGCATAGCGGCGTAGGCTCCCAGCCTGCGCATGCCTTCGGGTACAATTCGCCTGATGGCACGCAAGCGCGGAACCGTTCTCCTTGCAATGAGTGGTGGGGTGGATAGCTCGGTCGCAGCGGCGATTCTTCAGAAGCGCGGCTACGAGGTCGTTGGCGTCACGATGCAGATTTGGCAGGAGTCGCACCCCGACCCTCGGCATGGGGGCTGTTGCTCGCTGGGTGCTGTAGAGGACGCCCGCCGCGTCGCTCGCCGATTGGGTATCCCCCACTATGTGCTAAACTTCCGACGCGTGTTCGCCGACACGGTCATCCGCGACTTCATCCACGAGTATCGCCGGGGACGCACGCCCAACCCGTGTGTGCAGTGCAACCGTTTTGTCAAGTTTGACGCGCTCTTGCGAAAAGCCGACGAGCTGGGCTGTGACCTTATCGCTACAGGACACTACGCCCGCACCCGCTACAATCCTCACACAGGGCGATGGAACCTCCTGCGCGCCATCAACAAGGCAAAAGACCAGTCGTATGTGCTGTATATGCTCAACCAAGAGGCGTTGAGCCGTGCTGTGTTCCCGCTCGGCACGATGCCTACCAAAGCCGAAACCCGCCAGCTGGCGCGTGAGCTCGGGCTGTGGACCGCCGACAAACCCGACAGCCAGGAGATTTGCTTCGTATCGCATCTGGGGGGCTATCACGAGTTCCTGCGCGCGGTCACGCCCGACGCTTTTCAACCGGGCGAGATACGCGACTCACAGGGGCGCGTTCTCGGTACCCACAACGGCATCGCCCTCTACACGGTGGGTCAGCGCCGACGGCTCAACTTGGGCAACACGGGCAAGCCCCTGTTCGTGCTACGCCTCATCCCTGAAGAGAACGCCATCGTGGTCGGTCCTGAGGAAGAGCTGTACGAGCGCGAGGCGCTTGTGAGCGAGATTACATGGAGTAGTGTGCCCGCGTTAGAGCGTCCGATGCGGGTCTATGCGACGGTTCGGTATAATATGCCAGCGGCGCCCGCAACCCTCCATCCGATGGAGCAGGCAGATAGAGCGCGCTTAGTGTTTGACCAGCCCGTGCGTGCGATTACGCCGGGGCAGATAGCGGTGTTCTATAAGGGTGAAACCGTCGTCGGTGGAGGAACAATCCAATCTAAGAGTGCAGGAGAGGCGGACGAAGAGACGACCAGCCGTGCGGTCAAGCGCGCTCTTCAAATGGTTCAGCCCTTCCTGCTACAGGAGGTGGGAGGATGAATACACTTCTAATCGTACTGATTACGCTGATGTGCATCACGCTGTTGGTGCTGTGCTGGGCGGTGATTGCTCTGCTGGTGCAGGCACGACGCCAACTGCCCCAGATTAGCCAACGCGTGGACGAAATCAACCTGCGCGTGCTACGCCTGTTGGATGAGACCCTGCCCACCATCCAAAGTACGCACAAAGCACTGGACGAGGCAACCCGTGCCCTCCACGAAGCCGCCGAAACAATAGAGAACCTCCACCTCGTCACGGACAATGTGCGCCATAAGCTGGAGGTTGCCGACGAGGTGGCAGGCAAGGTACGACGCTTGCCCGAGAAGACCGCACGCTGGCTGGGACGTCTCGTGCATTACAGTTTCAAGTTTGGGGGTCAGCTCGTCTCTAAGCAGATCCAAAAGATGAGCGAACCTCCCCGCCCCACCGTCTACTCAGTAGAGCAACCGAGTCCTTCTTGGTCAGAGGAGCGCACACGCTTAGAGACGGCTCAGGGGTCTAACAACCATTCCGCCTCAGAGACGGCGGAGAACGCTTCCCTCGCGGAAGCCACACACACCATGACAGAAGGAGGAACCAAAGATGCAGAACCACGATGAACGCAGTGGCGTGCTGTACCTGTTAGCGGGTATTGGGCTGGGCGTATTGATTGGTGCCGTAATCGGTCTGCTATTTGCACCGAAGGCAGGCGAGGAGATACGCGGTGAACTCGGTCAACGCGTCCATGACCTGACCGAAAAAGTGCGCGAACTTTCGCACAAGGTCGCCGAGCGCGGTGGCGATACGGTTCGCACCGTGCGCGAGCGCATCGCCCGGAAAGCGCACGAAGTCGCTGAGGAGATTGCTGGCGACGAAGCCTGATGGTTTTTGCGCGCATCGCTGGCTGGGTGGTGGTGTTCACTGCCACCCTCGCCTTTCTCCTGTGGGTTCGTGATGCCTTAGCACCCTTCATCATCGGGGGTGTGCTGGCACTTCTGCTCAACCCGCTCGTCGAAGTCCTCTGCCAACGCGGGCTGAGCCGCTCGCGCGCGGTGTTCAATGTGTTTTTCGCCTTCATCATCATCCTCACCGCCATCGGCTTCGTAGCAGGTCCCGTCTTCTACGCTCAGGCAAGAGGCATCATCGAGTCGTTCAGCAACCAAAATAACGGCGACCTGAATAAAACCATCGACCGCTGGACGAACGAGGCGCGCCAGTTCCTCCAGCAAGAACTACCGCGTCGCCAACAGTGGATCGAACGCAATAGCGAGCTCCTGGAGAAGTTAGACCTCCCCACCGACCCCAAAGCACTCACCGACACGCTCACCCTGCGCTTGCGCGACCGAGCGAACGAATTCCTGCTTGACTACACGGCGAACGCCATCAACACTTTATTGGGCACCTTGCTGGGACTGCTCTCACGCGTGCTGTGGCTGGTGATTATCCCGATGAGCACCTACTTCTTCTTGCTGGATATGCCTTCCATCCAGCGTGCGTTTCTCTTCTTAATCCCTCCTGCCCAGCGTGCTGCTGTGCGCCAACTGCTTTCAGAAATCGGAGCACTCTTCTTCCGTTACATTCGGGGGCTTGTGACCGCCGCCGTCTCCTACGGGGTCGTGAGCGCGTTCGCTTACTGGCTGATGGGCACCCCTAACCCGCTCTTGCTGGGCGTCTTGGCAACGGTACTCTACCCCATCCCTTATATCGGCTCGCTTCTGATAGCCATCAGCTCGGCGGGCTTTACTCTCCTATTCGGTCCGACCCATCCGTTCCTGTTTCTGATTCCGATGTCCAACTTGTGGCAGGCGGTTGCGGTGGTCGCCACCGCAATGACCATCAACAACCTGTTCGACCTCTTTATCACCCCGCGTTTGGTAGGGCGTGCTGTAGGGTTGCGCCCGCTGGTGAGCCTGATGGCGGTCGTGGTGGGAGCGAATATTGGCGCGAAGATTGCGGGGGGGCTGATGGGCGGTATCTGGGGTATGCTCCTCGCCGTGCCTGTAGCAACGACCCTCAAAATCGTGCTGGAGCGACTGCTGTACTTCGTCTATGGCGAAGCCGAATTCTTAGAACTGCCAGCCTCCAGCGCAAATGCTCTGTCTGAGACCACCTCAGCAGATGGTACACCCCAAGCCGAGGAGTCGCCTCCAGAAAAAGTGGCACCGTAGACGGAGGCTTACTTCAGCCCGCCCTCATCAGTGAGAGGGGTGGGGTTTGTACGGAAGGCACGCGGCGTCTTCCCGAAACGCTGGCTGAACACCCGCGAAAAGTGGCTCAAGCTCAGATAGCCCACCTCCAGCGCAATCTCCGAGATGGTCAAATCGGTCGTGGTGAGCAGGATCGCCGCCTTACGGAGGCGCAGCTCCGTGAGGTATTCCGAAGGCGAACAGCCAACCGCCACCCGGAACAGCCGTTGACACTGACGCGCGCCCACCCCCACCTGTTCCGTCATCTTCTGAAGGGCATCAGGGTCGCTCAGGTGGGCTTGGAGATAGGCTAACGCCTCGCGCAAGCGTGCCTCATCGGGTGCGGTCTGAACTTCCGGCTCGGCGAAGCAAAGATACGCCACCAACTCGCGCAGTTTCGCCTCATAGAACAGGCGGAGACTGCCCACGGGAGGTGGCATCAGCAACGACTCGACCACCCCACCGAGCAGAGGATTGCTGACCATCAAATAGAGAGTTTCGGGCGCCGAGCCTCCCATCATAAACGGTTCCAACTCAGGTAGGACGCGTTCCGCCTCAGGCATCAAAAGATTGCGCAGATAGTGGGGTTCCAAGCGTACCACTAAGTGGTGGTGGAGGTAGCGTACATCCGTGCGAAAAGTGCGCGGACAGGTCAGGTGTTCGGGGTCGGGGGGGCGTAGACTCAGCACGAACTCCACCCAGCCCGTCGGGTTGTTGAACTCCTGGGCTTGGAGCGGGTCGTCGGAATAGAAACGGCGCTCAAAGACAAGCGCATGAGGCAGATGGCACAACAGGCGCGAACCCACCGGTAGGTCCGCCTCAACAGAACACTGAAGCAGAGCGCTGTTTGCCATCAGTCAGTAGTATACCCCGAGCGGGTCAACACACGGCGGACATAGTCTACTTCGCGTACCTTCAGCAGTCGGCAGAGTGCCAAGTAGAGTGCCATCCCTCCAGCGCTCATCAGGAGGATGACCACCACGGCGCTCAGGTTCGGCTGAAGGCGATAAGCCTCCACAAAACTCACCACTTGGCGATGCACCAGCCATAGGAGTAGCCCCACCACCGCCGCCGAAATCGCTGAACCTGCCACCGTATGCCACAACCCTAAATCGCCACCCTGCGGCAGACGACGCTTCAGAAGCCAAAGCATCCAGACCATCTGAATCGTCGCCGCAACCGAAGTCGCTAACGCCAGCCCCACATGCCCCATCTGGAATCGCCACACCAACAGTAAGCAGAGCGGTATAAACACCAGAGTCGTCGCCGTTCCTACCAGCACAGGGGTAAGCGAGTTGCGGATTGCGAAAAAGGCACGCGCAATCAGCGCCTGCCCCGACCACGCAAATAGCCCCAGCGAGAACGCACGGAGCGCGCCTGCCACCATCAGTGTATCATCGGCAGTGAACTTACCGTACTGCAGGAGCGCACGGCTAATCTCCTCAGCCAGCACCACCAGGAGCATGGTCGCTGGTACTGTCAGGAACCAGACCAATTTCAGCCCTTGATAGAGTGTGAGCCGCAGTTCGCTCCAGCGGGCGTTCGCTGCGAGCGAGTTGAGCGCAGGGAAAATCGCCAGCGCAACGCCCTGCCCCACAATACCCAACGGTGCCTGCATCTGACGGTTCGCATTGTCCAGCGCTGAAATCGTGCCTACAGGGAGCCACGAGCCAAACACCCGCAGGATAAGCATATAGATTCCCGGAAGCGACAACCCGAACATCACAGGAAGCATCAGGCGGAACACCTCTCGCACACCTGGATGCTGGAGGTCTATCACCGGGCGATAGACACTGCCCAAACGCGCCATCACCCACAGAGGCAACAACACGCTCCCTATCAACGAGCCAAGCACCGCGCCCCAAGCCAGCCCCGCCACACCCAACGGGATAGCCAACACTAACCCCCCAAAAATGATGCCGATATTGTAGATGTTGGGACCGAGCGCAGGGACAAGGAAGTGCTTACGGGCATAGAGCGTGGACATCATCAACCCGCCCATCAGGAAGAATATCTGGGTGGGCAAGACGATGCGCGTCAGCAGAACCGTCAAATCGGTGCGCATCGGGTCGAAGCCCGGAAACATGAGCGCAATCGCTATCGGAGTCGCCACTTCCAAGAGCACCACTAAGCCCACTGTGAGGCTCACCATAAAGGTCGCCACCGACGAGAAGATATGCCACGCCTCCTCCCGCTTGCCCTGCTCCAGATGGTGGGTAAAGACGGGCATCAGGGCGGATGAAAGCGCACCGCCTGCCAACATAAAAAAGAGCAGGTCAGGTAGCTGGAACGCCGCGCGATAGGCGTCGGTGAACTCATTTTGACCGAAACGATAAGCAATCACGGTATCGCGGAGCATCCCCAGCAGACGGCTGGCGAAGATGGCGCTCATCATCAAAAAGGACGCACGCGCCCAGCTATACCCTGCGCTTCGGCGGTTCGGTTCAGTGTCCATCGCTCTCAGGAGATACAAAGCGCAGACCGATTACGCCCGCAACAATCAAGCCAATAAAAAACAGTCGCCAGAAGTCCGTCGACTCGCGGAACCACAGAATGCCGAACAGTGCCACCCCCACTGCCCCAATCCCGACCCAGACCGCATAGGCAGTACCAATCGGGATTTGGCGCTGTGCTAATGAGAGGAACCAAAGGCTCGCTAAGCCCGCCACGATCACCACCAGGCTGGGCGCAAGACGGGTGAAACTGTTGGAGAACTTGAGCGCAACCGCCCACACAATCTCCAGCAATCCCGCAATCAACAGGTAGACCCACGCCATCGGCGAGAGTATACCTGGCGCACCTGCCCGCCAAGTGGGAAAGGTATACTCTTGCCAAGATAGATATGTTCTTTGCTGACCGTACCATGCATAACTTTGGCAAGCACCTCGTGGCAGACAAACTCCTCCGCGTCACGCCTGCCTACTTAGACGACAGCTTATTGCGCTGTGCGGAGCTGATGGCACAGGGTGGGGCGGGCTTTTTGCCGATTGTGGAACAAGGTGAGCCAGTCGGAGTGTTGACAGAGGCACGCCTGCGCCAACTGCTCGCCAGCGGGACGAATCCGCTCCTACCCGTCTCGGACTGGACTCAACCCGAGTTCCTTGCACTCCGTGTGGACACTCCCGTCGACGAGGCGCTCCTGCAGCTGAGCCAAACCGACCTCCCAGCGCTCGTGGTGGACCCGTGGGGACGCTATGTCGGCGTAGCGACTACTGCCACTCTGCTGGGTCGCCCAATCAATGCGCCCCAAGTGGGTCTGGTGGGTGGGATGGCGACCCCGCTGGGGGTCTACCTCACCAACGGCGCTGTGCGTGCAGGGGCAGGTGCTGTAGGGCTTATGCTCACGGGAGCGATTCTCTTCCTCCTTTTGCTCTTGGCGCAGTGGCTGGTGATAGGGGGCGCACAGTGGGCGCAGGCGCGTTATGGGATCCCACTCTACAGCTACTACAACTCACCGTTCGCTGGGCAGTGGTACCTGCTCTCGGATGTGTTGGGGCTGATACTGCGTGGGTCGACCTTTGTGATATTCCTTCTGCTGATGCGCCTGACCCCGATTGCAGGCATTCACGCTGCGGAGCATATGGTGGTGCATGCCATCGAGCGTGGCGAGCCGTTGGTGTTGGAGGTTGTGCGCCGAATGCCCCGTGTGCATCCCCGCTGCGGCACCAACCTTGTGGCAGGAATCGTGCTTTTCTTGGGGCTTTCGGAAGTGTTCACTTGGGGGATGCCAACAGGCGAAGAGCGTCAGTTCGGGCTGCTGATGGCGTTGTTGGCGACGCTAATGTTCTGGCGCACCTTCGGCGCGCTCCTCCAGTGGGTCGCCACAACCAAGCCCCCCACCGATGCGCAACTGCTTTCAGCGATACGCGTGGGTGAGGAACTCCTCCAGCGCGTACGCCCCTATGCTGGCACGCCCCCACCGCTCGGTCTGCGCCTCCTCAACAGTGGTCTGTTTCAAATCATCATCGGGAGCTGGATTGCGCTCGCCATCGTGGGCATGCTGGAATATCTACTCGGCATCACGCTCTTGGTTGGATAACCTGAGGCACGACCAACGCCTGGGGTAGCACCTGCCTCAGAGCAGAGACCAGCTCCTCGTTGTAGTCCACTCGGTGGGGCACCTCGATCTGGTGGAAACGCCCCTGTGCAAGCACATGGAACTGGACAACCGCTTCGCCCGGATAGCGTTCCAACAGGTCGCGCAGGGCACGCAGCTGATTCGGTTGGCACCACTCCAGCTGAATGCAGATGCACGGTACCTCCTCCTCAGACTCGTTCGGTTCGGGCACCGGCTCTATGCTGTCCGCACGGAACTCGAGTGTGCCTGCCTCGGCATCGCGCCCACCGAAGTCGCGACTGTGTACCTTGCCACGAATCAGCACCACACGGTCTTTGGCAATCTGCTCGCGGTACTTTTCGTAAGTTTGGGCGAACACCGTGACGGAGATGGAACCGGTCAGGTCTTCCAGCACCAGCGATGCCATGCGGGCGCCAGTGCGTTTGGAAGTGATGGTGCGCACAGAGGAGATGATGCCCCCGATGGTGAGCGAAGTGCCCGGCTCGGCACGCAGGGCGCGCGCAATCTCGGTCGCCTTACTCTTCAGCACACGGCTGTAGGGGCGCACCGGGTGGTCGGAGAGGTAGACCCCCAGCAGTTCGCGTTCCAACGAGAGCTTTTCGGGCACGCTCAGGTCATCTGTCGTGGAGAGAATCGGTTTGGCGATGTTCGCCTCCTGCTGGGCATCGCCCCCTTCAAACAGCGAGTTCTGCCCCGCTGAACGCGCCCGCGCATAGGACTGACCGTACTGCATAATCAGGTCTATGTTCGCCATTAGCTGGGCACGGTTGGGATGAAGCCGTTCAAAAGCCCCCGCTTGGATGAGCACTTCCAAAGTGGCACGGTTGATAGTACCTGCCGACGCCATGCGTGCGGAAAAATCAAACACATCGGTAAACTCACCGTTGGCGTTGCGCTCACTTAGGATTGCCTCCACTGCCGACTCGCCCACCCCTTTGATGGCGCCCAGCCCGAAGCGAATGGCATGGTCGTGCTTCTGCTCTGACTTCGCGCTCCGTGCGGAACGCTGGCGTGAACGACGCGCTTCCGAGCCGTTCAACGGTTCCACAGTAAAGCCCTTCTCGCTCCGATTGATGTCAGGTGGAAGCACGGCAATCCCCAGCGTGCTGCACTCCTCGATGAAGTTCACAATCTTGTCGGTCTTGTCTTTGTAGACCGCCATCAGTGCCGCCATATACTCCACAGGATAGTTCGCCTTCATATAGGCGGTCTGATAGGCGACATGGGCATAACAGACCGCGTGCGCCTTATTGAAAGCGTAGCCTGCGAACGGTTCAATGAGGTCGAACAGGCGGTTCGCTTCGTCCTCCTCAATCCCCTTCTCTTTGGCACCCTTGATGAACTCGGCACGCATCCGCCGCATCTCTTCGGGCTTTTTCTTCCCCATCGCTCGGCGCAGGATGTCCGCTTTACCCAGCGAGAAGCCCGCCAACGCCTGCACGATTTTCAACACCTGGTCTTGATACACAATCACGCCGTAGGTCTCTTTTAAGATTGGCTCCAGCCAAGGGTGCGGATAGTGGATTGGCTCGCGTCCGTGCTTGCGGTTGATATAGGTGGAGATATGTTCCATCGGTCCGGGACGGTAGAGGGCGACCATCGCCGCCAGTTCGCGCACATTCTGGGGCTTGAGCGCTTGGATGTAGCGGCGCATCCCCGCGCTTTCCAGCTGGAACACCCCAGTGGTCTCCCCGCGCCCCAACATCTCAAAAGTTTTGGCGTCATCCAGAGGCAGATTGCGCACATCGATTTCAATCCCGCGCGTGCGCTTGACATTCTCCACCGTCTGTGCCAGCACCGAAAGGTTAGAGAGTCCGAGGAAGTCCATCTTCAGCAGTCCGATGGTTTCCAAATCGCCCATCGGATACTGGGTGACCACCTCACCGTCGGCACTGCGCGCGAGGGGCACCAGCTCCACCAGAGGGTCTTTTGAGATGACCACACCCGCTGCGTGAACGCTGGCGTTTCGGGTAATCCCCTCCAAGCTGCGTGCCATATCCACCAACCGACGCACTTCGGGGTTGTTGTTATACTCCGTTTTGAACTCGGCTATCTCTTTCAGGGCGCGCTCGATGGTCATGCCCGGCTGTGTGGGGATCATCTTAGCCAGCTTGTCCACAAAGCTCGTCGGGAAGTCCATCGCACGGGCGACATCACGAATCGCCGCTTTGGCTGCGAGCGTACCGAAGGTGATAATCTGCGCCACATGGTCTTCGCCATATTTCTCACGCACATAACGAATGACCAGGTCGCGCCGAGCGTCTTCAAAGTCCATATCGATATCGGGCATCTGAATCCGCTCGGGATTGAGGAACCGCTCGAAGGTCAGGTCGTAGTCAATCGGGTCGATATCCGTGATGCCGATGCAGTAGGACACGAAGCTTCCCGCTGCGGAGCCGCGCACACCGAAATAGATGCCTTGTTGACGCGCGAACTGGGCGAAATCGCGCACAATCAGAAAGTACTGGGCGAACCCGGTTTGCTCTATCACCGAAAGCTCATATTCCAGTCGCTCGCGGTGTGCCTCGCTGGCGTTGGCGATGAGGCGGGGAAGGTTTTCATAGCACAGCTCGCGCAGGTAGGTCATCGCATCCTTATCGGGTGGCAAGCCGGGGTCAGGCAGAGGTGCGCGCCCGAACGCCAACTCCAGATTACAACGCTCCGCAATCTCCAAAGTGTTCGCCAGCGCCTCAGGATGGTCGCGGAACAGCTGGTGCATCTCCTGGGGCGACTTCACATAGAACTCTTGGGTATCAAACTTGAGACGGTTCGGGTCGTTGATGGATTTGCCCGTCTGCACGCAGAGAAGCACATCGTGGGTCTCGGCATCCTGGCGATGGAGGTAGTGCGCATCGTTGGTTGCGATGAGCGGGAGCCGATAACGCTGAGCCAGCTCCACCAGCACCTGATTCACTTGACGCTGCTCCGCAAGCCCATGGTCTTGAAGCTCAATGTAGAAGTTCTCCCGCCCGAAGATGTCTAAGTACTCCTCCAACAGTCGGCGCGCCCCCTCTAAGTCGCCTCGCAAGATGGCACTGGGGATTTCTGCCGACAGACACGAGGAGGTGGCGATGAGTCCTTCGGCATGTTGGCGCAGGATGTCTTTGTCTATGCGTGGCTTATAGTAAAATCCCTCTAAGTGGGCGATTGTCGTGAGCTTCAGCAGGTTCCGATAGCCGACCTCATCCTTCGCCAACAGGAGCAGGTGATAGGCGCTCTGATTCTGGCGACTGCGCTCGCGTATAGAACCGGGCGCGAGATAGGCTTCGCAACCGATAATCGGCTTGATTCCGGCTTGGGTACACGCTTTGTAGAATTCAATCGCCCCATACATCGCCCCGTGGTCTGAGATGGCGACGGCGGGCATCTCATAGTTCGCAACCGTTTTGACCAAATCGGGGATTCGAGTCGCCCCATCCAATAAACTATACTCGGTGTGTAAATGTAGGTGTACAAAGCCTGCTTCCATGCATAACCTCCCTATATATAGCAGTGAGTAGGGTTCGTGAGCTCAGAACGGACTCCTGCCGATTCGCGACGGAAAAGTGGCGGGGTTATAGTACCCCACCGAAAGGGTCGGACTTTTAGCCGGGCGCTGTAGTCAGCGTGCTATCAGGTACAATTCTCCCATTCGGAGGCGTCCTGATGAATATTCC
>JBDNDR010000079.1:0-8111 GCA_046718995.1 Fimbriimonadales bacterium | reverse complement strand
ATGAACCAACATACCCAGCCCGCCCACCGGTTTCAGCCCGAGCGCTTGAGCAGTGCGCAGAAAGCGAGTTTGCAAGGGGCGATACACCAGGTCGCACACCCAAGCCGAGCGGGGGAGATGTTCCAACGGCACATCAGGCGTTGTATCGCTGTGCGGGTTCATCCCCAGTGAGGTACAGTTCACCACGCCTTGCACGCCGGGCAGAACCGCCTTGAGGGATTCCGCACAGAGGGGAACGACAGTCTCGATTCCGAACGCCTGGGCAAGCTGATGGGCACGCTCGGGCGTGCGGTTGGCAAGGAGAACCTCACAGCCCCGCGATTGAAGTGCATGCACGATAGCGCGTGCCGAGCCGCCTGCCCCAACGACCAACACACGCATCCCGTCGGGCTGTACACCCTCCTGCGCTAAGGCACGGAGAAAGCCCTCTGAATCAGTGTTATCGCCCACGAGCTGGTTTCCGTCCCAGTAGAGGGTGTTGACCGCACCGATGGCTTGGGCAGTTGAGCTGAGTCGGTCTACTAACGCGCAAACCGCCTCCTTGTGCGGTATGGTGAGGTTCAGTCCCCGAATCCCCAATCCGCGCATGCCTGCGATAGCGTCGCTCAACGATTCGGGCAGTACTTCAAAAGCCAAGTAGACCCAGTTCAGCCCAAGATGAGCGAAAGCACGGTTATGCATCGGGGGCGAGAGCGAGTGGCGAACAGGATAGCCCAGTACACCAACCAGTTGCGTGTGGGAGTCGATCACGGCGTCTCCTCTGTGGCGTGATGCCGCACCCGCTTGAGAATCCATTTTTCAACCTGCCGGCTGATTTTCGTGCCGATGAACTCGCGCGGGTGCATCGGCTGAACCCAGATGGTGTAGATTCCCAGTCGGTTCCCGCCCCAGACATCGGTGAACACCTGGTCGCCGACGATGGCGGTATGCTGGGGTTGCACGCCCAAAAACTCTATGGCTCGCCTGAGCATAGCACGACGCGGTTTCATCGGACCTCGCACATACGGCACTTTCAGCTGTTCACTAAGCCACTTGAGCCGCCCCAAGTTCCGCGTATTGGACACGAAGCAGAGTTGAATGCCCGCCTCGTGCATCGCTTCTATCCACTGGGCGACCTCATCGGGCACACGCCGACTGCGCCAGGGAGTGATGGTGTTGTCGAGGTCTAATAGGAGCGCCTTCAGCCCGCGCTGACGTAGGTACTCGGGGGTCAGCTCGGTCACACTCTGGATATGCTCGTGGGGGCACCAGTTCTTTAGGAACCCCGAAATCGCTTCACGATTGAACCGCATCACCTTATATTATGGCACGGACGGCGCTTTCGCTTGGCGTTCCCAGTGGTAGACCAACGCTTGGATCGCCAAGAGATAGCTCGCCACGCCGAAGCCACTAATCTGCCCGATACAGACTGGGGCGATGTAGGAGGTGTGGCGAAACGGTTCGCGAGCGTGAATGTTGCTGAGATGCACCTCCACTGTGGGCAAGCCGACGCTGGCGATGGCATCCCGCAGAGCGATACTGGTGTGCGTGTAGGCACCTGCGTTGAGCACAATCCCGTCTGCCCACTGGCGCGCTTCGTGGATGGCGTCAATGAGCGCACCCTCGTGGTTGGATTGGAGCGCACGAACCTCGATGCCCAGCCCCTGCGCAAACTGGGTGACCTGCTGAACCAGCGTCTCCAAAGTGGTGGTGCCGTAGATGTGGGGTTCGCGCGTGCCCAGCAAGTTCAGGTTCGGACCGTTCAGTAGTAGCACTCGGCGTGTGGTCGGCATAGGCGTATTGTACCAAAAAAAGCCAGCCCAGTCGTGCCGGGCTGGCTGTGAGGGAGCGGGTTTCTAAGGGGTTAACCGACTGAGCCTTCCATCTCCAGTTCGATGAGGCGGTTCAGCTCCACAGCGTACTCCATCGGGAGCGACTTGGCTAACGGCTCGATGAAGCCCGACACAATCAGCGTGAGCGCCTCGTCCTTCTTCAGCCCGCGAGACTGCAGGTAGAAGAGTTGTTCTTCGCTGACCTTGCTGACCCGTGCCTCGTGCCCGATGGTCACTTCCTTCTCGTTGATTTCGATGTAGGGGTAGGTGTCGGTCTTAGCCTCCTCATCCAGCAGGAGGGCGTCGCACTCCACATTGCACTTACTGTTGTGTGCGCCGGGAAGCACCTGTACCAGCCCTCGGTAGGAGGCGCGCCCCGTGCCTTTAGAGATGGACTTAGAAGTGATTCGGCTGCTGGTGTAGGGCGCAGCGTGGATGACCTTTCCACCCGTGTCTTGATGCTGACCATCGCCTGCGAACGCCACGGAGAGGATTTCGCCTCGGGCGCCCGGCTCCATCAGGTAGACGCTGGGGTACTTCTGAGTGACTCGGCTCCCGATGTTGCCGTCTACCCACTCCATCACGGCGTCGCGATAGGCAACCGCACGCTTGGTTACGAGGTTATACACATCGCGCGACCAGTTCTGGATGGTGGTGTAGCGCACACGGGCACCGGGCTTGACGATAATCTCCACCACAGCGCTGTGGAGCGCTTCCTCAGCATACACAGGGGCAGTACACCCCTCCACATAATGCACGAAGGAACCTTCCTCAGCGATGATGAGCGTGCGCTCAAACTGTCCGGCGTTTTTTGCGTTGATGCGGAAGTAGGCTTGGAGGGGAATGTCCACATGCACCCCTGCCGGTACATACACAAACGACCCACCCGACCAGACGGCGGAGTTGAGCGCAGCGAACTTGTTATCGTTGGGCGGGATGACCGTGCCGAAGTATTCCTGCACGAGGTCGGGGTACTCACGCACGGCGGTATCGGTGTCTACGAAGATGACCCCTTTCTCTTCCCACTGCTTGGCGAGGTTGTGATAGACGACCTCCGAGTCGTACTGGGCACCGACGCCGGCGAGGAACTTGCGCTCCCACTCGGGGATGCCCAAGCGGTCGAAGGTGCGCTTGATGTCCTCAGGCACTTCGTCCCATGTGCGTCCTTGTTGCTCGGTCGGCTTGATGTAGTAGATGATTTCGTCGAAGTTGAGGCGTGAGAGGTCAGGACCCCAAGTGGGCATCGGCTTCGCCATGAAGATTTCGTAGGCTTGGAGACGGAAGTCGCGCATCCACTTCGGCTCGTTCTTCTGGAACGAGATTTCCTCGACGACGCGACGGGTCAATCCGCGCTCGGTCTGGAACACGGGCTTGATACTGTCGTAGAAACCGTACTTCTGAATATAGTCTTGATCCAGATTAAGAATATCCGGCTGTGCCATTTTCATAACCTCCTCAGGTGTTCGCGGAGGCGAGTTCCCCGCGGATCCAGTCGTAGCCCTTCTCTTCGAGTTGCTGTGCCAGTTCGGCTCCGCCCGAACGCACCACGCGCCCCTCGACCATCACATGCACATAGTCGGGCGTGATGTAGTTCAGGATGCGCTGGTAGTGGGTAATCACGAGGAACGACCGCTCTGGCGAGCGCATCTGGTTGACCCCGTTGGACACCACCTTGAGCGCGTCGATGTCCAGACCCGAGTCGGTCTCGTCCAGCACGGCAAGCTGGGGTTCGAGCAGGGAGAGCTGGACAATCTCGAAGCGCTTCTTCTCACCACCGGAGAAACCCTCGTTGACTGGGCGCGCTGCGAACGAGGCGTCCATCTCCAGTTTCTTCAGGTGCTGGAGCAGAATCTTGTAGAAGTCCCCGTACTTCACTTCCTTATCAAAGCGTCGCTGGTAGGCAAGGCGCATGAAGTTGGCGATGGTGACGCCAGGCACTTCCATCGGGTACTGGAACGCCAAGAACAGCCCTGCACGAGCACGGTCGTCGGGTTCCATTTCCAGGATGCTTTCGCCCTTGAAGAGGATTTCGCCGTCCACTACCTCGTAGCCCGGATGCCCAGCCAGCACCTTCGCTAAGGTGGATTTTCCGGAACCGTTCGGTCCCATCAGGGCGTGCACTTCGCCCGAATGGATGGTCAAATCCATCCCACGCAGGATGTACTCTTCTTCGTCAGGCAGTTTCACCCATAGGTTCTTCACTTCCAAAATTGGTGTCTTCTCAGTCACGGTTAACCTCCTAATGTTTAGCGTGGCTAAATAATACCCTATGGTTGGGGGGGCTTGTCAAGGGGGGGAAGTAGAATAAGGTTGATTTGGCGGAGGATGACAGACTTATATGATTGCCTACGAGAAGCGCAGCAGCGCAGGCAGTGCTGTGGATATGGAGTAGTCAGCGAGAATACACATTTTGGAGGTACCCAGCAAAGGAGAGGGTATCGGGTAAAATCTCACCGATGCCGATTAACCTAACCGAAGAGCAACTTGAGAAACTCCACAGAATTGCTGTGACAATAGCAGAGTTTGAGGAAGCTCCTTCCGTCAAGGGTCAAACCGCAGGACAAGCACGGGGAGGTAGGATGTTCGAGTCTCGTGTTGAAGCAGGAATATTAGATTTCGTAGATTTGGCTACTCAACTTCCTTACTTTACCAAAGCGACAGTGAAAACCAGTAACAAACGTCGCGCAGTCAAAAATGCTATCGCTTTACAAATCAAAGATGCTTCCCAAAGCAAGGATAAAGCAGTAGTATTTTGCTTTGGTAGCGCTTTGTCAAAATCTATACAGAATTCGCAACATTCTATTGTGGTAGACGATGAATGCTTAAGAAAGAGTTATAAAGTATCTGATTGGTGTGACTCGAAACTGCCGGATGTCACAAGCAAGGGTTGGATACCTACTGCACAAGACAAATATGCCACGCAGTACTATGACACAAATTATAAGCAGATATACAGTGAATTCAGCACTGCTTTTGACGGAACTATATTACTGATGAAGGACTCCGAACTCTATAAGAAATATCTTATAGAGTGTAAGTCTGCAAAGTCATCGGATAAAAATAAGATTGATGGAAACGCACATGAGCGATTCGCATACCAAACACTGGAATATTTGGAAATTTGCCATTTGAATCCTAAAACCGCTTTTATCTTGATGGCAAACGAGGCTTTTGTAAAATATCGCAATAAATACCATATCGGTTTTTGCGTGCATACACTAAGGTTGAGTAGTAAGTTCCCAAACTTTTCACTAGATATAATCTGCACACGAAGCCAGTATTATTGCTTCTTCAAGAGCATTTTGGACTGGATGGTGGAAGAATGATTAAGTACATCGGATCCAAACGAGCACTGCTGGGTTGGATACTAGGCACGATTGATAAAATTCACTCACAGGAAAAGGTTGCTACTGTCTGTGACCTTTTTTCTGGTAGCGGACGTGTGGGACACGCACTAAAAAAGCGAGGCTACTTTATCATTGCCAATGATCTGTATACCTACGCGTATACTCTAGCATTAGCACTCATAGAAGCTGATTGGAAAGATTATTCTCCATCGCGTATTATGCCAATTTTGGAGTTTCTACAATCTTTATCCCCCAAGCCTGGTTGGTTCACTCAGACTTACTGCGAAAAGGCACGCTATTTCCAGCCCAAAAATGGAGCTCGTATTGAGGCTATTCGCGAGGAGATTGAACTCAGTTATTCCGATGACCCGCTATTGAAGGCTGTGTTGCTAACTAGCTTAATGCTAGCCGCGGATAAGGTAGACTCTACTACAGGAATACAGATGGCTTTTTTGAAAGAGTGGGCACCCCGCTCTTATAACGACCTTATCTTGGAGTATCCTCCTCTACTACCAGGTAAGGGTAAAGCCTTTCAAGCAGATGCTACAGAACTGGTCGAACAAGTAGAAGCCGATTTATTCTATATAGACCCTCCTTATAATCAGCATTCCTATATCGGAAACTATCATGTGTGGGAGACACTGGTTTTGTGGGACAATCCAGCTACATATGGCGTTGCCCAAAAGCGTGTCGATGTACGCAGACGCGCCAGTGACTTCAACTCAAAACGTCGCGCACATGAGGTCTTTGCTGATATGATTTCTCGTATTCGGGCAAAGCATCTGGTGGTTTCCTTTAATGACGAAGGATACTTTACAGCAACAGAAATTGAAGATATTTTGAGTGAGTGGGGATATGTGGCACGGTTAACACGCCCACACAAGCGATATATAGGTGCGCAAATCGGTATATACAACCCGAAAGGAGAACTGGTAGGCAAAGTTTCACATACTACCAACCATGAGTTTCTTTTCGTTGCCACAAAAAGCCGTAATATATTCGATACCTTTAATGGAGAACATTCAGTCAAAGAACAAATGAGCTTATTTGAATAGTGGGCACTTTTGACCTAATCGTCCAGAGACGATAGTACGAGTGCGCAAGACTTACTCCGATTGAAGTATCTGGGAGTCAATGAATCCTTTTGCGGCTTGGGTGCCTCTAATAGGCGGAGGTGGTTTATGCTATTCCGGCAAATCTACGAAGAGGGGCTGGCGCAAGCGTCATACCTGATTGCTTGCCCTGGCTCGGGTGAAGCGATGGTGATTGACCCACGCCGCGACATCGATGTCTATCTCCAAGAAGCCCAGAAGCACGATCTGCGTATCGTCGCTGTGGGCGAAACCCATATCCACGCGGACTATCTTTCCGGAGCGCGTGAACTCGCCCACGCAACCGGAGCCACGCTCTACCTGTCCGATGAGGGGGGTGAGGAGTGGAGCTATCGTGGCTTGGACGGTTTCACAGTACGCCGCGTGAAAGATGGCGACGAGTGGACGCTTGGGAATGTGCGTATCCGTGCCATCCACACGCCCGGACACACACCTGAGCATATCTCTTTCCTTGTCTATGACGGCTTAGAGGCGCAAGAGCCGCTGCTGGCAATCACGGGTGATTTCGTATTTGTAGGCGACCTGGGACGCCCCGACCTGTTAGAGAAAGCAGTAGGGCAAACAGGTACGGCGGAGCGCGGTGCTCGTCAGCAATACCAGAGCCTGAACCAGAAGTTCCTCGCCTTGCCCGACTATCTACAGATTTGGCCCGGGCACGGTGCGGGTTCTGCCTGCGGTAAGGCGATGGGGGCACTCCCAGCGACCACACTCGGCTACGAACGACGCTACGCCTGGTGGTCAAAATATCTGATTGAACACGATGAGCGTGCCTTCGTGGAAGACCTCCTGCGCGACCAACCCGAGTCGCCTACCTATTTCGCCATTATGAAGCGGCTCAACCGGGATGGGATGCCGATACTGGGTACTCTGCCAAACCCGCCCATGCTAACTGCCGAGATGTTCCAGCAAGCCCTCTCTGAGGGTGCGGTCTTGATTGATACGCGCGACAAGACCAACTTCGGGGCGGGGCACCTGCGCGGTTCGCTCAACATCCCGTTCGGCAAGATGGTCTCCACTTGGGCAGGTTGGCTGGTGCCCTACGATCGCCCTCTGGTGCTTCTGTGTCAGCCTGAGCAGGTCGAAACGCTCGTGCGCCAACTCATCCGAGTGGGCTTGGACTCCATCGTGGGCTACATCCCTACCTTAGATGGCTACGCAACCGAACCGCTCCAGCAAGTGGAACAGGTCGATGCCGACACCGCCTACAAGATGTTTCAGTCGGACGGAGTTTTCTGGCTGGATGTACGCGGGTTATCCGAGTATCGTGAGGTGCATATCCCCAGGGCGGTCAACATCCACGCTGGGCGGGTGGTTCAACAGATCGACCAAATCCCGACCGACCGCCCTGTGATTGTCTACTGTGCCTCAGGTGGACGCTCCAGCACCGCCATAAGCGCGTTGATGGCGAAAGGGCTGACCAATCTCAAAAACCTCTCTGGCGGGATTGGCGAGTGGATTGCCAAGGGCTACCCAGTAGAGTAGGATAGCGCGGGGCTTGTTGAAGGTAGGGGTGGCAATCTGAAGATTGCCACCCCTGTCAATTCAAGTTGGCGCACGGTAAGGGTAATTTGAATCGAGGAACGCTCCATTGCCAGATATTGTTGGACAGCAGGACAGTGCGCTTTGACGGCGAAGTAATCTCCTCGGAGCAGAACGATGCATGTAGGGATACTAACAGCGCCGTTTCACAACGAGCCGATAGAGTATGTGTTTGAGTTTGCGCAGAAGCACGGTTTCAAAACCTTGGAACTTGCGTGTGGCTATGGACATCCACACCTCAACCTGGACAATCCCGATTTGGACACACTTAGACATCTAATTGACAAGACAGGTGTCCAACT
>JBDNDR010000078.1:0-8173 GCA_046718995.1 Fimbriimonadales bacterium | reverse complement strand
AACACCGACCACGGTACCCCGTGCAGTCCGCCATCGGGACAAAAGATGACCTGCTGAACCCCCGTCAACGACGCTTCGACTGGGCGGATGAGCCAATCATAGAGGGTACGGGCGAGGGTATGAATGCGCTCTATACTCGCACCTGTCTCAGTCGCACGGCGCAGTTCCACGAGGGTTGCCAGTACCTTCTCATTAGGAATGCGCACAGTCGTCCCTTGAAATTGCACTCGCCCGCCCCTGCGCCGAATCGTCAGGATACCAATCCCATCGATCGCCAAAGCATATTCAATCACGGCGGTACGGCTATCCAGTGGCAGTTCGTTGGGGCTGAGGGACAGGTTCTGCGTGGCACCCCAACGGGGTCTGCGTCGTGCCAGTTGCCGACGGTAGCGCTCCCACTCGGTATAGCGTCGGGCGACCGTGCGCTGGCTGGCAGGGGAGGAGGTAGCGCGCCGTTGTGCCTGCTGCCACGCGTTGTAGAGCTGGTCTAAACGCCGCTGCTCTTGGGGGGTCAAATCAGCACTCCAGTTGCGCTGAGGGTTCATCGTCTGCCGAAAGGCAACACCCTTTCCCTGCTGGAGAACGCGGAAGGCAGTCTCGTACTGACCTTGCCCCACACAGTACCATCCAGATTGGGACACAATCGCGCGGAACTGCGCCAACATTTGGCTGACCTCTTCAGGGGGTACACCCGCCAGTGCCGTCATGCTATTGAGCTGGTCAACCGCTTTGAGGTAGTAGCGTTCAGCTTCTCTGAAACGGCGGGTTTTACGGCTGACTTCGCCCATCAGGAAGTAGCCCAACGGGAGGTAAATCCTACCAGCGCCTTGGTCTAAAATCTGAAAGGCTTGACTGAGCGTTTGGTATGCTTCGTTATGCCGTCCCAACGCAGATAGTATGCGCCCCTTCGCAAGACGCCCATAGGCTAACATCGATGCGTTGCCGACCGTGTCAAAGCGGATACACGCCTGATGAACCGCCGAAAGCGCTGCAGGCAGTCGGTTGAGTGCTTCTAAGGCTTCCCCGCGCGTGAGCAGACAGAACGCCACCCCTTCAATATCTCCGAGTCGCTGAAACCGTTGTTCGGCTTCCTGAAATATCTCAATTGCGCGGAGGTAGTCCCCTTCACTCGTCAGGATAAGCGCCGTGTTCAGCTGACAGGTAGCGACATCCACTTCGGACCCGCTGGCACGGAAGATGGGCATCGCCTCGGCATAGTGGAAGCGCGCTTCCGCCAGTAGCCCCATCGACCAGTAGACCAACCCGATGTTGGCAATCACACGGGCTTGCTCTAGTTCGATATTTTCAGCGCGCCAGAGGTCTAACGCCTGTTGATAGGCTTGAAGCGCCTCGTCGTAGCGTGCCATCGCCCGTAGTACGATACCCTCTGCCATGCGTACACGCGCCTGCATCGGGCGATCGTTCTGATGCCGAGCCAAATCGTAGGCTTGGCGCGCTACCTGCAACGCTTGCTCAGATCGCCCCAAAATATGGTAGACCCGCACGAGGCTGTACTCGCATCGCATGAGTTGGTTGACCGCGTCCAGCTCACGGTAGATTCGGCGAGCTTGCTCATACAGGGGAAGGGCGCGTTCAGCGCCTTGAGTGAAGATCAGCACCTCCGCCTTCAGGTGGAGCGCTCGTGCCAAGCCCAGTCGGTCGTTTCCCTGCCGAAGATACCGAGTCGCCTGTTCTATCAGGGGCAAGGCACGCTGAAAATCGTCCGAAAAGTAGAACAGGTATGCCAACTGGAGTCGGGTCAGCCCCTTCCACTGCGGGGAGTTGAGTGTGTCCGCGACGCTAACCAGCCCACGCCCCGCTTCCAGCCAAGCCTGAGCCTCAAGGGGTGTGGTCGGGCTGAGACCCTCCACCAGCGACTGAACCACTTCGGCACGACACCATTCGGGACGCTCGGCTAAGAGTCGCTGGCGTTCAGCAGGGCTGGTGGCTTTCCCTAACGCCCTCAGCCACTCAAACTGCGCTTGACTCCACTGGTTCGGTAGACGCTCTTGCACGCGTTAAGGTATCCCTCCTCGCAGGCGAATCTGCTCTTCTATAGCATTCAGCCACTTCTGCGTGGTCGGGTCCTGAGGTTGGCGTCGGAGCAGGTTCAGCGCCTCACGGTAGTAACCAAGTTGATAAAAGGTCAACGCACTGGCATAAGGCGCGCGGTTCGCATTCTCGCGTGCCCAGCGCAGGCGCGCCTGCTCCTCTTGGGTCAAGATACGAAACTCATAACTCGCCACGGACTCGTTTGCTAAGTCGTCGGCGGTGGTGCTAAGCCGAAGCCGATACCGTTCACCGGGTTTGAGCAGGGTTCCCTCTGGCAGGGTGGCGCTTGTGCCCGCCACTTCCAACACAATCGGCTGACCGGGAGTAGAGACAGGCTCCAGCAAGGCGAAATAGCGTTGGGCATTCGGTGCAGCGCGCCATTCAAACTGGGGTGATTGCGACTGTACGCCTTCGTTGGCAGGGTCAGGTTCTACCAAAGCGATGGAGGGGGACAGTTCCAAACCGGAGCGAGTCACGGTGGGTGGGGACTCGTAAAGAGCGCGCGCATCCGTCAACCACCCCGGCAAGCGTATGGAGCCTTCATAAGCCACTCCCTCGCTGACGCGCAGCGCTGTTTGCCACGAGGGTGCAGAGCGTGGCAGAAGGAACCAGACCATTACCAACAGAACCGCTGCCGCCGCCACAGTCGCCGCACCCCATGCCCATCGCCATACAAGCGGCTTACGAGAGGAGCGAGCCTCTCGTACAATCGTCTCGGTCTCCAATAACTGCCGATAGGTCTCTCGACAGAGAGGACACTCCACGATATGGTCAGTGTAAGCGGAGTAGCTTTTGTGGCGTCTTCCCTGTTCCACAAGTTCAATAAGCTGCTCCGCGCTTAGGTGTTGATTGGATTCTGGTTCCATCACCGAAGTTGTCCTTGTTATACCCGTTGATTGATCCATTTTTGTGTACCCCCCTACTGGAGTTTGAGGTACTTCGCCAGCTTGAGGCAGGCTTTTCGGAGAACCTCTTGATTGCGTCCTGGCTGTTGAATCGCCTGGATTTCCTTATCGGTCAGGCGCTCTTTTGGGGGGGCATTCTTCTGCAAGTGCGCAATCGCTTTCTGGATTGCCTCTTTGCCTCCCACCATCTCAGGGCAGTGTTGCACAATGTGAGCCAACACTTTTGAGCGTGCTCGCATCAGGTAAGTACGTGCGGTACTTGGGTTCATATCGAGCATCCGCGCCACCATCTCCAGACGCCCATCCTGTATCATGAGCATTAGCACCTGCCTTTCGGGCGGCGAGCAGACTGTGCGGGCAATCGCAGCCAGCTGCGCCTCCGTTTGCTCGTCCGCGATCTGTTCAAGAAGACTCGGTTCCGGTGACTCTTGTTGCAGGTTTGACAGGGTTTCAGGATGTTCCAGCTGGGAGAAAGTGACTTCCGCGCGGGGATAGGTGCGTTCATAGTAGGTGCGTAAGCAGTTGCTGGCAATTCGGAACAGCCAGTGGTCTACAGGCATATGGAGCTCGGTGCTGGGAAGAGCGCGGGAGGCGCGCAATAAAGCCTCCTGCAGAATGTCCTCAGCATCCTGCTCACTGCGTGCGCGGGAACGCAGATAGCGCGCCAGAGCAGGACGATAATGCTGAATTAACTGGTCAAGCGCTTCTAAGTCCCCTTCACGTATCGCCTGCAAGAGTCGATTCTGCACCTCAAAGAGCATACCAAGTCGTATTATATCCTACCCAGTCGTGACTTTGGGTGTACCGTACTATTGCGTATACCTATGAGCTAGGTCAGAAACACGACATATAAAATATCAAACGCACTGTCAGCACGCTGTGGGAACACCCTGCAACGTGCTAACAGTGCGGACAGCGGGTTTCAGGTCGGATTAGGCTCGGCGCCGTCGAAGTGCCAACAGGCTCACCAGCCCGCTACCGAGTGCAACCAGGCTCGCAGGCTCAGGCACATAGACCTGGATGGCGAAGTTCGCTACAGGGTTCCCATTAAAGAAGAAGTACTCGTTTGATTCGACAACGGTGTTACCATTCCGATCCCATGCGAACACATCCGCACTGGTACCCAAGCTGGGTGGGTTGTGCAGAAGCATTCCTGCCTGAGTAGCGGATGCCGAGACCCCAATCCACAAGCTGGATATGCCCGACGCGATTCCGGGCGTTCCAAAACTGAGGATTGAAAGACCGTTGGGGATGCCCGTGACGGTGCTCGTGTAGAGCAGGTTGTTCACAGCTCCACCTGCGTCAGTATCGTACACATAGAGGGTCGCATCCACAGCGAACTGGTTCAGATTAGCGAACGCGATGTCAATCCGCTTGATGGCTGCAGTTGAAACACGATTGACATCGTCAAGCACACGAAGGTTGACCCCTCCTGGGAAGTAGAACTGGTAGCTACCCGTGGGAGAGAAGTTGTTATAGTCCAGGGTGGTTGCTATTGCCCCCGTAGCAATAAGCGTCGATAAGCTCAATAGAGCGACTGTTCTGCGCATCATAATCGTGCCTCCTTAGACAGTTCTCGTAGGAGCTCGCCGGCTCTACCTTTTAAGACTCAAAAATCGCTCGAAACCGGACAAGACTCCGCGCTGATTTTTTGAACCAGCATCCCTATTATAATTCGGAACAGTGTCATTGGGAGCAGGTAATTTTGACAGATTTTTGCTCTGAATACCCCTTCTCAGGGAGGGAAGGAACCTTGTTAGAAAGACACCAAAACCGTATCAAGCAGGTTCGGTATACTTCTACTAACTGGCAAGTTAGCCAGTTGGGAGGCGAAGATGATGCGGAAATGGAGTTTATACCTAATAGCGATGGTGCTGAGTGTTGGCTTTGGCATAGCAAGTGAACGCACGGCTACCCATACCATTCCTGTTCCTCCTCAAGGTGTTGCCGAAGCCGTCGTCGCCAAACCGAGCGACCTGCCCGCCGGTTTCAAAGCCGAAGGTCAACCTGGCGATATTGTCCTACGAAACCATATAGCCACTTTCGTGATTGCCCGTGCGCGTCCCACATCGGGTTATGCACCCTATGGTGGACGCTTGCTGGACGCCGTGCTGAACGAGTCAGGGCACAACGGCGACCTTCTGGGTGAGCTATTTCTGGGCGTACAGGATGCTCGGGGCTTGATGGGCACCCGACTCTTGCGCGCAGAAAGTGTGGAAATCGTCTCGCCGGGAGGTCAAGGCAAACCGGCGATTGTACGCGTGAACGCAGTGGATGACCGCTTTCCGATTATTGAGCAAGCCCTTCGCTTACCAAACCAGCCGATGGGTGTGCGCGCAACCATAACCTATACCTTAGAACCTGATACGCCCAGCCTCCAAGTGGAATGCACTCTCCAGAACACCTCCAACCGTCCCCAGACCTTCACCTTGATACAGGGGTGGATACAGATGGATGGCATGAGGCTGTTCGTGCCTCCCTTCGGCACCGTCGAGCATGCCCTAAGGGTTGCAGGCGGCGCTCCTGTGATGGGGCTGCTTCAGCAAGTACGAGGCTCCATCCCATATGTGGCGAATGTGGGGTCGGGCTTAGCTTATGGGCTGTTCCTCCAAGAGGGCGAAATCACCCAGTTCCAGAAGGCGCAAGATTTTGACCTCATCGGGTTGCTCAATAACGCGCCCACGCCCCCCGGCGGCACTCAAACAGCACGCTGGGTCTTCACGGTGAGCCAAGCCCACACCGAAACCATCCGTAAAGAACACGCCCGCTTCCAGAAGAACGGCACGCCGACGCATACCCTGCAGGGACAGGTGCGCGATAACGCTGGCAGAGCCATACCTAACGCACGGGTCTATCTATTCCAGCAGGATAATGGCGAAGAGCGGTTCACCACTATCGCGCAGACCGATGCACGGGGCGTGTTCACTGCGGAGGTGCCCTCAGGCAGTTGGCGTGGGGTCGTGTTCGCCAATCATCACACGCCGAGCGAGTTCACCGCCTCAGCACCCGCTCTCAACCCTGTCAGTGTCTTTCTGAACGCCCCTGCCCAACTGCGGGTTCGTGGGTTGGACAATCGGCGACGCCCTGCCCCTACCACCGTCGTGTTGGAGCGCCTGAACCCCAATCCCGTCCCCAAGCCTGAACGGGTGCGCTACGGCGAACAGGGCAACTTTGGGCGATTCGACCGCGTCCATTTCAGCCTCTCGGGCGATGAGACGCTCCAAGTAGAACCCGGACGCTATCGTGTGACTCTCACACGCGGGTTTGAGTACGAGATTGCCCAGCGCGAGATCGACCTCAACTCAGGCGAAAGTGCAACTTTTGAGGCAGTCCTTGCACACACAGCCAACTTGCCCGGCTACATGGGTGCCGACTTCCACATGCATACTATCCCCTCCCCCGACTCGTATGACTTCTACGACGACAAGATTATCGCCTATATCGCCAGCGGGATGCACATTATGGTCATGACCGACCATGATGTCAACACCGACCTCAGCCCCTCTGTGCGTCAGCTGCGGGTGCAAGACCGCATCGCCACGATTGTGGGCAACGAGGTCTCCCCGCTGATGTCGTTTGGGCACTTCAATGTGTTCCCTCAGCGCTATGACCCCAGCCTGCCCAACAACGGCGCCATCCGCTGGTACGATAAGACCCCCAGCCAAATTTTTGAGGAAGGGCGCAAAAACTATGACGGCGATGTGATTGTGCAGGTGAACCATCCCCGTGCGCCAACGATGGGCTACTTCCTCTACTATGGGCTTGACCCCAAAACGGGCACCCTCCAACGACCCGACGGATTCGACGACTCGTTTGACGCCATCGAAATCTTCAACGGAGACAACCCTTCATCTGCCGAAGTGATTCTGCAAGACTGGTTCTACTTCCTCAATCAAGGGAAGCGCTACTTGGCAACGGGCAACACCGACAGCCACCATGTCCACCGGCTCCAGCCGGGTTATCCCCGCACTTATGTGCACTATGGGCATCGGGACCCACGCCGGGTGACCCCACAAAACCTCGTGGCAACGATGCGCAAGGGCGATATGGTCGTATCGGGCGGTCCTGTGCTGACCTTCACGGCTTCGGAACCCACCAATGGTCGGGGGCGCACGGTACGCATGGGTGAGACTCTCCAGATCAAGGGCGATACCCTGCGCCTGAATGTGGAGGTGCGTGCGCCTTCGTGGGTGCGTACCAACCTGCTTCAGGTGGTCGTTAATGGCAAGGTCGTACGTGAGATTGCCCTCAACCAGCCCGACAATGCCCCGCTGGACTACAAGGGCGTGTTAGACATCCCCCTGCCCCAAGATGCCTCCAAAGGGTGGGTAGTGCTGATTGCGAAGGGCGACCGCTTCACCGCGCTTTACTCGACCTACCCTCTCTCCTTCACCAACCCAGTTTATTGGGAGCGATAGTCTCTACGAAGCACAAAGATTCGAAGTGCGACGGTTCCAGGCAGGGGAGCCTTGCCCCTCCTGGAACTTTTTTATCTGATTCCAGTAGGAGATAGTAAACTGAAGGCGAATAGTGTATAGTGAGCGCAATATTGCTCATTCGCCTGAATGGAGGTTGGCTATGAAGAACTCAGAAGCGCCACTCGTAGTAAAGGTATGGGGAGACTACGCCTGTTTCACCCGCCCCGAGATGAAGGTGGAGCGTGTGACCTATCCGGTGATGACGCCGAGCGCCGCACGCGGTGTGTTGAACGCTATCTTTTGGAAACCCGAATTCCTCTGGTGCGTAGAGGAGATTCAAGTACTGAAACCGATCCAACACATCTCGCTCCTGCGCAACGAGGTCAACAGTGTACTTCCGGTTCAAGAGGCACTCAAGCCCGGTTATGCCTACTTTGCAGATAACGACCGTGCCCAGCGCCACACGCTCGCCCTGCGGGATGTGGCGTACCTCATCAAGGCACAGATACGCGTGGTAGCGGGCGCCGAAAAGAATGTGTACGCCTATCGCGACCAGTTCCGCCGGAGGGTGGAGCGTGGACAGTGTTATTGGCAACCCTACTTGGGCTGTCGTGAGTTCAGCGCACATTTCTGCCTGCCCGACGGCACCGAACAGCCTATCGCTCATAGTGACGACCTGGGACGCATGCTGTTTGACCTGCGATACGACGCCAAAGGCAAGCCTACAGAACCCCTCTTCTTCCACGCTTATCTCGAGAACGGTGTCCTTAAAGTGCCCCAAGACCTCTACGATATCCT
>JBDNDR010000077.1:0-8192 GCA_046718995.1 Fimbriimonadales bacterium | reverse complement strand
CCAGCACCTTTGCGCGTGCGCCCCGACGAGACGCTCGTGGAGCCGGTGCTGATAGAGCGCGTGCCCTGGCATTCGGTCGCCACGACCTTTGAGGGGCGCCCGTTGGCTCCTGAGATACCTGTCGACTCACTGCAGAGCATATTCGCCGTGCCTTTACCCGGAGTTCAGATGGGGGCACTGGCGGTTCTCAATCCTTCCGAAACGGCTCCAGAGGCGGTCTTTGCGGTGCTTCAGCAGGTCGCTCCCACACTGGGTGTGCTGGTCACTCTTCAGGCGACACAGATCCAACTTCAGCAGCGTGAGCGTGCGCTCAAATGGCTCCGCAATTTGCCCACACGGCTCGGCGACGAAATCTGCCTGCCCAAAGTGATGGAGGCAACCGAGCGTCTCCTGCGCAAGGTCTCTTCCGTGGGGGGTGGGCTATGGCTTTATGACGACGACCGGACCCGCTTACTCTGTTCGGTGCAGTATGGTACACCTCAACTGCCCGAGCAGATAGACCCCAGCACTCTCCCAAGCGACTGGAAAGCCTCACCGGTGGACATTTCCCACGACGGACGCCTATTCCGTCTTTATCCGCTCAACCTTGCCGAGCGCACGCTGGGTTTCATCGCGCTGGCGGTGGTGGACGATGCCGATGCGATGGACTGGGTCGAACCTCTGACCAGTCCGCTGGCGCTACTGCTGGCGCACGCGTGGCTCTATGAGCAGGTGGCACGCAAGGCGCAGAACATGACCGCCTTGTACGAACTGTCGCTCAAGATGGGTGAGGTGAACACCCTTCGCGAGGCGCTTCATCTGCTTACGGAGACGGCGCGTGCTGTCGTGCCTCACGATTACTGTGTCATCTATCTGCCGACACGCTACCGTGCCGATTTCCTCACACCGGAGCTGGTATCACCCCCTCAGGAAGTCCTGATGCGTCACGCGCCCCATGCCCAATATAGCTTGCCGGGCTGGGTGTACGCTTTCAATGCGCCCATCGCTGCGCATGACCTCGCTAACCATCCGCAGAACCTTAAGGACCCTCTCCCCAGCGGGTTCAGCTCGGCGTTGGCGGTGCCCATCCAGGTCGCCGAACGCTCCTTAGGGGTACTCCTTTTGCTCACGGTAGAACCCCGCGAGTTCAACCTGTCCGAAGTGGAGTTGCTGTTCACGCTGGCAAACACCGGCGCACTCCGCCTCAATAGCCTGCTTCAGACCACCCGTGCGTAAGCCCAGCCTCAGCCCCACCAAGATAACAACTTATCTGACCTGCCGAGTGAAATATTACTGGGCGTACCAGACTCCCTATGGTCGCTACCTCAAGCGGGGCAATGCGCAACTTGCACTGGGTGCAAACCTGCACCGCGCCCTACAAGCGTTCCACGAGCAAGGGGGCGCGCAGGCGCTTTCGCCTGAACAGATTGCCCAAACTCTGGAGCAACTTTGGAGCATGCAAGGGTTTCGCTCCCAAGAGGAAAGTGAACACCATAAGCAGGTCGGGCACGCACTGATTCAAGACTACTACCAACGCCAAGTGGAACAGCCCTCCGAAGCGGTTCCCCTCTTTACCGAGAAGATGCTCCGTCGTGATATGGGCGAGTTCGTCCTCATCGGGCGTATCGACCGCGTGGATGAACATCCCGACGGCACTTTGGAGATTATCGATTACAAAAGTGGGCGCAGTACGGTCAGTGAAGAGCAGGTGCGCGAGGACTTGGCGCTCCACTGCTACGCACTCCTGATTCAAGAGCAGTACCCCGACCGCCCGCTGAGGCTTTCTATTGATGCGCTGAGGGCAGGTGTCAAAGCGACTGTACCCGTCAGCTGGGAACACCTGCAGGAGTTTCGCGAACTGTTGGTGGAGATTGGGCATCGGATACTCAGGGATACCTTTGAAGTGCTGGAACCTGAGCTAATCCCCCACTGTGCGCGCTGTGAGTTTCTGCCCTTATGCCAGCGCCATTTCGGGCTGAGGGTCGACGGGTATAACATAGGGGACGAATGAACGCCTACGAACGACGCCTGGTGCGCTATGTGGCTCAGCAATGGCGCCCGTTGGTGATTGCCCTCATCTGCTCAGTGGGCGTGACGGCTATCACTGGAGCGACCGCCTACCTGTTGGAGAAAGTCATCCGCTCGATGGATATGCGTGATGCCCAACAGTTGAATGGGGTCTCGCTCATGGTGATAGCGCTATTTGCCCTCAAGTGGTTCTTTTCATACGGTCAGGTGTACTATCTGGCGAAGGCGGGTCAACGGCTGACCGCACGCTTACGCGAAGACCTGTTCGCCCACTTACAGAGACTCCCTATCGGCTTTTTTCAGTCGCGCCAGGTGGGGTCTATTCAATCGGTGCTGACAAATGATGTGCCTGCGCTTCAGAGCGCGGTACTTCTTGTGCGCGATACTTTAGATGCCCCCTTACGGATTGTGGCGTTCACGGTCTATATCTTCATACTGAACTGGAAACTGGCGCTGTTGGCGGTGGTCTGTTTGCCACTGATTGCCCTGTTGATCCAGCGACTGGGGCGACAAGTGCATCGGATTGCCCACCAGACTCAGGGAGCACTGGCGCATGTCTCTGCCTTAGTGCAGGAGGCGCTGGCGGGGATCCGCGTGGTCAAGACCTTTGCCACCGAAGACCGTCAGATTGACCGCTTTATTGAGCGCAATCAGCAGGTGCTGAATCACGCTCTGCGCGGGGAGCGTCGTCGGGCACGCCTGCGTCCGACTGTGGAGTTCATCGGTGCGGTAAGCATCGCGCTGGTGCTTTGGTTCGGCGGGCAGCTGGTGGCGCGGGGCGAGATGGAGGTCGGGCAACTGCTGAGCTTTTTGTTCCTGCTCCATCAGATTGCTCAAGCGGCGTCAGGGATTGGCACCATCCAGCTCACGCGCAAGCAGGTGAGTGCCTCCGCCGAGCGCATCTTCCGCGAGGTATTGGATGTGGCACCTGAGGAATACGACCCACCTGACGCTGTGGAACTCCCTCACGCATCGGGGCGCATCACTTTGGAGCGTGTCTCGTTCCGCTACCCCACGGGCGAACAGGCAGTGCGAGAGGTCTCGCTGGAGATCGAACCGGGCGAAGTGGTCGCTCTGGTCGGGCACTCTGGGGCAGGCAAAAGCACTCTGGTAGACCTACTGCTACGCTTCTATAGCCCCCAAGAGGGCAAAATCCTGATTGATGGGGTAGACATCCAGCGGGTGCGCCTGAGCAGTTTACGCTCGCAAATTGCGGTGGTGCCCCAGCAGACGGTGCTGTTTGTGGGCACAATCGCCGAGAATATCGCGTACGGTGTGCCCAACGCCACGATGGAGCAGATTGTCCACGCGGCAAAACTAGCACACGCCCACGAGTTCATCGAGCGACTGCCGAACGGCTATCAGACGCTGGTGGGCGATCAGGGGATACGCCTCTCAGGTGGTGAGAGCCAGCGCATCGCCATCGCACGCGCCCTCCTCAAAAACCCCCGAATCTTGGTGTTGGACGAGGCGACCTCAGCCCTGGACCCGATTGCGGAACGCACCATCCAACAAGTGATTGAAGAGGGGCGCGGGGTACGCACCACGCTGATTATCGCTCATCGCTGGACAACCGTCCAGTGTGCCGACCGCATCGTGGTAATGGAGCGCGGACGGCTGGTAGAGCAAGGGACTCACAGCGAACTCTTGGCGCGTAACGGGGTCTATGCCCAACTCTACCGCGCGGTGCTACTGGAAGACGAAGTGCCTGACCCGGTTTGAAACGCCTTACCTCTGTTGAGAGAGGCGGATCAATTCTGTGGAACAAATTCAGAGGTGGATCATGACGAAACGGACGGTGACTTTGATTCGGGGCGATGGCATAGGACCCGAGATTGCTCAGTCGGTGGTGGAGATTTTTGAGGCGGCGCAGGTGCCCATCGAGTGGGAAGAAGCGTACGCAGGGTTGGCGTGTATGGAGCGGTTTGGCACGCCCATCCCAGAAGAGGCGCTGGAGTCGATCCGGCGCAATCGTATTGCGCTCAAGGGACCGACGACCACCCCCATCGGCACAGGGCATCGCAGTGTGAATGTTGCCATACGCAAAGCGTTTGACCTGTTTGCGAATGTGCGCCCGACACGCTCGATGCCAGGCGTGCCGACCCGCTACAACGATGTAGACCTCATCCTCGTTCGGGAGAACATAGAGGACACCTATGCTGGGGTCGAGTATTGGCAGACACCCGATGTGGCTGAGTCGCTTCGGCTCATCTCACGACCGGGGTCGCTGGCAGTGGTGCGCTACGCTTTTGAACTGGCGCGCCGACTGGGACGTCAGAAAGTGACCTGTGTCCATAAAGCAAACATCCACAAGGCGACCGACGGACTGTTCCTCCAATGCTTTCGGGAGGTGGCACAGGAGTACCCCGACCTGCAGAGCGATGATATTCTGATCGATAACGCCTGTATGCAGTTGGTGATGCGTCCGGAGCGGTTTGATGTGATGGTGTTACCCAACCTGTTCGGCGACATCGTGAGCGACCTGTGTGCGGGGTTGGTCGGTGGCTTGGGCGTCGCACCGGGTGGCAATATCGGCAACGGCTATGCGGTCTTTGAGGCGGTACACGGCTCAGCGCCCGACATCGCTGGCAAAGGCATCGCAAACCCGACGGCATTCCTGCTCTCGGCAGTGCAGATGCTCCACCATATGGGACTGCACCGCGAAGCCATTCGTATCGAAGCCGCCATCCGCTACACGCTCGTTTCGGGTATCAAGACG
The DNA here is from genome assembly GCA_046718995.1 of Fimbriimonadales bacterium. GTDB lineage: Bacteria > Armatimonadota > Fimbriimonadia > Fimbriimonadales > GBS-DC > CAKZQI01. Next base: position 3,466 of record JBDNDR010000077.1, on the reverse strand, counting down.
CGCGACTTGGGAGGGAACGCCACCACCAGCGAGTTCACCAAAGCCGTCATCAGCAACCTGCCTTCCCCCCAGAGCATCCTGCGTCCCAACCAACCCGAGGAGGAGCCGTTCACGGTTCAGATGCCGGAACCCGTGACACCCCATCAGAAAGGCTGGCACACAGTCGGCATAGATATCTTCTTCCACGCTATTCAACCTCCGCGCGACCTGCCCCAACAGATTGGTTCGATGACTTTGCGTGTGGTCTCCAATCGGGGCATCCCCGTTGACTTAGGGCACGATCCTGACCGCTACCTATTGAACTGGTATCGGGCGCGTTATCTGTCGGAGCGCCCTGTGAGTGAGCAAGAGATTCAAACCGCCCTGCGGGAACTCCCACCCCACCTGGAATGGACAACCCTTCAGCGACTCTATCAAAGTGAGCAGGGCAACTGGTACAGTGGGATCCAGACGGAGTAGCAGAACAGCCCTGAGGTGTACACCTCAGGGCTAAAATCTTCGACAGCGTCGTCAAAAGAGCATTCCATCAGTTGCGATTTCGGCGTCGCAGGCTCACCAACCCCAACAGTCCAGTTCCCAGCACCAGCATGCTCGCAGGCTCAGGTACCCAATCCTGCTCCACAAAGAACAGGCTGGCAGTAGAGGTTCCGGGAGCGGGTGCGCCGTCAATGTGAACGAAGAAGGTTTCAATCACTTGGACGCGACCAGAGGGTCGTGCTAAGGGTATGAAGGTGTTGAATCCCACAACACCGTCTGCACCTCCCGCGTAGCCACTACCGCTGAAGAAGCCTGAACCGTTGTAGAGAACCTCACTGGTGTTGATGTCCACCACCTTCTTCGACCAGATGATTTGTCCCAGCTCAAACACGAATCCACTGACGACGAAGTTGAATCCGGTCAGAGTCGGACCTGTGATGGTATAGACCGCCGTGTAGGTACCGCCGGTGAAGAATGTGCCGTCCCCCGTCAGGATGGGGTGGGGATTCCCGTTACTGGTCAAGAAAGTCACCTGGGGCAGGGTTGAGACGGTTGCACTTGCCGGGGCGAAAGACGGACCGAATGTGTTGATGAAAAACGGCACTTGGGTCGTAACAGCAGGTGTAGATGGTCGGAAAAGCGAACCTTGACTTTGCGTCACATCCACTTGCCAGCTGGCGAAAGCGATTGCGGCGCCACCCAGTGCCAATATAGTCATTAGAGACCGAAGCCCTTTCATTGTACTAGCCTCCTTCTTTGAGTCTTTGGTTTGGCTCTCTGCCACTCCCAATCGTGAGCAATAGCAGGGTTGGCATACTGAGAAGCCTCTACCCTTAAAGACTCAAAATCACCCCAAAACCGGACAGGCTTTCGGGAGAATTGCTGGGAAATTGGGTGATTTCTTTAAGTTTGGCGATGCTTTCAGAAGGGCGATATACCTAAAAGGTAGGGTTTTTGGGTATAATCTCTAATACTCTAATGCTAAAGGGAAAGCGATGCGCATCCGATTCAGTCAGGAACTACCGCGTTATGTGCAGGTGAAACAGTGGGTTGAACGCCAGATTGCGAGCGGCTATTGGAAGCCCGGCTCGGTGCTACCCCCCGAGCGTGAATTAGCCGAACAGTTAGGGATCAGCCCCCTAACGGTCAGTCGTGCGCTCCAGTGGTTGGCACGCGATGGGGTTCTGGTTCGCAAGCGTCGGGTCGGTACCGTCGTTGCCCAGACAATCCCCAACAGCTTGTTCCATCAGAATCTGACCCTGATGGTGCTGGGCACGCGTTCGGGCACGCGTCAAGGAGCAGATTTCTACTTCAGCACGCTCCAACACAGCATCCTCTCTTCGCTGGCACACGAAGGGCTACGCACGCTCTGGCTGGACTACCAGTTTGAGCAGGTGGAGCGTGAGCTGTACTCGTCGGATTTTGTGGGCATTTTAGCGATTGCCCCGACCGCCGAGCATTTGCCGTTTTTGGAGGATTTGTATCGGCGCGGGGTGCCCGTGCTGATTGTGGGCGCCAACTCGGCAGAGTGGGACATCCCCACAGTGGATACCGATAACTACCACGCCGCCTGTGAAGGGGTGCGCTATCTGCTTAGTAAGGGGCACCAGCGTTTTGTGGGGCTGTTTGGCGCGTTGGAGACCTTCAACTCGCGCGACCGCTGGCGTGGCTTCCGCGATACGCTCCAATCGGCGGGTATCCCCTCCGAGCAGGTATGGACTTTCGTCGTGCCCTACGCCGATGAGGTGGAGGATGCGGTGCGTGAGGGCTTGCTTACCGCGTTGCGCCTGCCTAACGGACCGACCGCCATCTTTGCTGGGGGCTACTACCTGGCGTTGTCGGCACTCCAGACCGTGCTGAGCGCGGGCTATCGGGTGCCCGAGCAGGTCTCTATTTTGGGCTTTGATGACCCGCCGTCCGCTGCGCTTTCCACGCCCCCGCTGACCACTTTCCGCCAGCCGCTCACCCAGCTCGGGGAGCGCGCCGTGCAGAACCTTTTAGCGATGATTCGGGGGCAGATGCCTGAGCCGAAGCATCAGTTCCTGCCGTTGGAGTTGGTGGTGCGTCAGACGGTGGGCGAGGTCATTCCATCGGAGCGTGTGCCCGCTCAATCGCCTTGAGCGAGGCACGCGCCTTATTGAGACACTCTTGATATTCCCGCTCGGGAACGGAGTCGGCAACGATACCCGCTCCCGCCTGCACATGTGCCATCCCCTCTTTGAGCAGGATGGTGCGGATGGTAATGCAGGTGTCCATATCGCCCGTATAGCTGAAATAGCCGACGGCACCGGCGTAGGCACCCCGCCGCGTGGGTTCCAGCTCCTCTATAATCTCCATCGCGCGCACTTTGGGTGCGCCCGAAACCGTGCCCGCCGGGAAGCAAGCGCGCAGAACATCAAACGCGTCGGCGTCTGGGCGCAACTTGCCTTGAACCTCCGAGACGATATGCATCACATGGGAGTAGCGCTCAATCACCATCAGCTCGGGCACATGCACCGTGCCGTACTGGCACACGCGTCCTAAGTCGTTGCGCCCTAAGTCCACCAGCATGATGTGTTCGGCGCGCTCTTTGGGGTCAGCGAGCAGTTCTTGGGCGAGTTGCGCATCCTCTTCGGGAGTGGCGCCTCGCGGTCGAGTTCCAGCAATGGGACGCGTCATCGCGCGGTCACCTTCCACCGTGACCAGCACTTCGGGCGAGGCTCCCACCAGAGTCATCTCGTCCATCCGTAGAAAGAACATGTAGGGCGAAGGGTTGATGGAACGGAGCGCGCGGTAGATATTGAGAGCAGGCGCGCTCACGGGCACACTGAACCGCTGTGCCAGCACCACTTGGATACAGTCGCCGGCGTAGATATAGTCCACTGCCTTGCGCACCGCAGACTCGTAAGCTTCGCGCGTCATAGTCGGTTGGGGCTGAAGTTTAAAGTCGGGGTCAGCGAACCGCGCCGGTGGGGGTAATGGTGTCCGAAGCCGAGCCAGCACTTGTTCA
>JBDNDR010000076.1:0-8217 GCA_046718995.1 Fimbriimonadales bacterium | reverse complement strand
GATTGGCGCACCCTGGTATGTTCGGAACTGGTACTGGACAGGCAACCCGGTCTATCCGTTCGCCTATGGACTGTTTGGGGGGAAGCAGTGGAGCCGGGAGCAAGCCGATGCCTACCGGAATGACCAGCTCAAGTTCGGGATGGGGCGCCAGCCTGCTCAGCTGCTCTTGGCGCCGTGGAATCTGACCGCGCATCCTGCGCCGTTTGCCGACCCGATTGGCGTGGCGATTGGCGAGCGGGTCTATCTGCTCCCGGCGTCAGGGCTGGGCTACTTGGCGGGTGTGGGGGTGCTGGTCGGTGCGGGGCTGGGGAACGGCTTAGGGTGGCTGGCGGGCTTCGTGGGGCTGAACCTGCTGGGCTGGTTCGTGTTGATGCAACAGGTGCGCTATATGCTGTTTCTGTTCCCTGTTTGGGGGGCGGTGGTTGGGGCACGCTTGAACGCCCTTCCCAACTGGCAGTCGGGACTGTTCGTGGGGCTGTTGGTCGTGCAGGCGGGGTTCACCCTCTGGGTTCTGGGGGCGAGTTATCTACCGCTCGTGGGCTTGGCGCAGTCCGACCGGGAAGCGTTTCTGATGCGTCGACTCCAGATTTACCCAGCGGTGCGCTATCTCAACACCCAGACGCCCGATTCGGCGCGGGTCATCTTGCTGGACGAGACGCGCGGATACTACTTGGAGCGTCCCTACCTGTGGGGGAATGCGGGGCACCATCGGCTGATTCCTTATGAACAGCTAGCGGATGGGCGCGAGCTGGCGGAGTGGCTTGTTCGGAACGGCTATCGGTATGTGCTCATCAATCGGCTCTTCAGTCCGCAGGGCGAGCCGGAGGCGTGGCGTGCGCTCTATTACGATGCGATGCGCAAGGAGTATCTCCAGTTAGTCTTTGCCGAGCGCCAGGTGGAGGTTTATCAGGTGGTTCTCGGTGCGGCGGATAGTGAGCGAGCTGCGAAAGATTTGCGTTAGGTGTGCCGATAATAGAGGGTGGGAACCTTCGCCTTGAGCGGTTCGCCTAATCGTTGTGTAGGGTACAATAAGGCACTACAACAACGCGGAGGAACCTGAATGAAGAAGATTTTAGTGGTGGATGACGAACGCCATATCGTGCGCTTGATACAGGTCAACTTGGAGCGGCAGGGCTATCAGGTGGTGACCGCACACGATGGGAAAGAGGCGCTGGAGAAGGTCGCCGCAGAGAAGCCGGATCTGGTGGTGCTGGATGTGATGATGCCCTACATGGACGGCTTTGAGGTGTTGCGCAACCTACGGCGCAATCCGGACACGGCGGAACTGCCTGTGATTATGCTCACGGCGAAAGCGCAAGACCAAGATGTGTTCCGCGGTTGGCAAGAGGGTGTCGATATGTACCTCACTAAGCCATTCAACCCGCAGGAACTCCTGACCTTTGTGAAGCGCATCTTCCGCTCTAAAGACTCGGGCGAAGATGGAGAAGGACGCTATGAGCTCTGAGAACTCGGCACGCTGTAATTTCGGCTGGCTTATCGGGGCGGCGGTGGTCGCAGCGACCGTGACCGCCCTGGCAATCTACCGTCGGGTCCAAGAGAAGCAGGCTCAGCCCGAATATCGTGCGGAGCGCGCCTACCAACGCGGAATTAAGCAAGTTCAGGCGGTGGAAGAGCGTATCCCACGCTGGCTCGCTGAGCGCGGCTAACTGAGAACCTCGCCCCCAGCCCCTCACCGCCCGACAGAGCGGGAGCGTGGCGGTAGAACCTCCAACGCCCATCGCGTCGGAGCCACACTGGCGAGGAGAATCCAATCTATAAGCACACAGGTAAGGGAGGCATAGGCGTGTCGGTTCGTGTCGTGGTGGGCGCCCAGTGGGGCGATGAAGCGAAAGGAAAAATCGTAGACCTGTTCGCTCAGCAGTCGCGCTATGTCGTGCGCTACGCCGGCGGAAGCAACGCGGGACATACCGTCTGCACCAACGGTAAAACCTACAAGTTCCACCTAATCCCATCTGGGGTGCTCCATCCCGACACGCTGGCGGTGATTGCGGATGGGGTCGTGATGGATTTGCGCTCGTTCCAGACCGAGGCACAAGTGCTTCAAGAGCAAGGAGTCTCGCTGGCGAACCTACGCATCGGGCTGGGCGTTCATCTTACGCTCCCCTACCACCGCCAGCTGGACGAGCTGGCAGAAGCCAAACTGGAGGGGCGCATCGGCACCACCCGACGCGGCATCGGACCCACCTATGCCGATAAGGCAGACCGAATCGGCTTGCGCGTGGCAGACCTGTTAGACCCCCAGCGCTTTGAGAGGCGCCTGCGTCGGGTGTTAGAACGGCGCAACTTGGTGCTTCAGCGTGTCTACGAGGCGTCGCCGATTGCGCCGGAGCCGCTGATTGAAGAGTTCGCCCAGTATGCCGAGCACATCCGCCCCTATGCGGTCGATGTGCCCCACCTGCTGATGGAAGCACTGGAGCGAAATGAACCCATCTTGTTAGAAGGGGCGCAGGGGACTCTGCTGGACTTGGACTACGGCACCTATCCGTATGTCACCTCGTCGCACCCGGTGGCGGCGGGCGCCTGCTTGGGCACGGGTATCGCCCCGAACCGAATCGACGAAATCTGGGGCGTGGCGAAGGCTTATACCACGCGTGTCGGTGAAGGACCGTTTCCCACTGAGCTGACCGACGAGATTGGCGACCGCATCCGCAACCGCGGTCGGGAGTACGGCACCACGACTGGGCGCGCACGACGCGTTGGGTGGCTTGACCTGGTCGCCTTGCGCTACTCGGCGCGGCTCAACGGGTTCACGGCACTGGCAATCACGCTACTGGATGTGCTCTCGGGCTTCCCCACGCTCAAGGTCTGCACTGCCTACCGCTATCGGGGCGAGACCACCGTGCGCTTCGTTGCCGATGGCTATGCGCTCGGCGAGTGCGAACCGCTCTACACCGAACTGCCCGGCTGGAACGACGAGATTACCGACTGCCGAACGCTGGAGTCGCTCCCTGCGAACGCCCGTGCCTATTTGCAGTTTATTGAGCAGTATGTGGGCGTACCGATACGGCTGATTTCGGTCGGGCCCAACCGCGAACAGACCATTTTGCTCTAAATTGACCGCAACCCGTTGTAGAATTAGCAGGAATCGGCTACAGGAAGTCGTACCACTTCCTGTAGGAGAACAAGGATGACCAAAGTGGGCGTAGGGAAGCGATGGATACCCATTGGGTTGTGGCTGTTGGTTTTCGTAGCCGGATGGGAACTGACCCCACGCACCGTGCGCATCTATCATCAGTGGTGGCTGACGCGGAATGAGGTGGCACACTACGAGCAGGAACGGCTGGCGCTCCTTCAGGAGCAAGCCGATTTGCGTGCCCAAATCCAGCGGCTTTCGACACCGTTGGGGCGCGAAGCCCTCGCACGCGAGCGTGGCTGGCTGATGCCGGGCGAGAAGCCACTCCAAACACCCACCCAACCGAACCCCGAACCCACCGAATCTTCCAGCCATCCCTGAAACAACGGGGTATCCTCTGCAGTATACCAAGAACTATGGAACCGCTAATTGCTCTGATTACACTGACGGCGTTAGAGATTGTTCTTGGGATTGATAATATCGTCTTCATCTCTATTTTAACTGGCAAGCTACCCGAGCAACTGCGGGCTAAAGCGCGGTTTGTCGGCTTGGGCTTAGCCCTCGTCTTTCGGCTCATCCTGCTTTCCACTTTGACTTGGATTCTGCGCCTGAGTGCCCCTCTCTTCACCGTGATGGGCAACGAGTTCTCGGGGCGCGACCTGATTCTGATTTTGGGTGGGCTGTTCTTGATGGGCAAGGCGACCTATGAAATCCACCACAAAGTAGAGATGGCGAGCCAGCCTGTGGTGACGCCCACGCGCATCGGGTTCACTTCGGCAGTGGTGCAGATTGTGTTGGTCGATCTGGTGTTCTCGGTCGATTCGGTGTTGACTGCGATTGGGATGGTGCGCGAGTTGTGGGTGATGGTCGCCGCCGTGGTGATTTCGATAGCGTTTATGCTGGCGTTTGCGGGGCAGGTCAGCCGAGTGATTGACGCCCATCCGTCGCTCAAGGTGTTGGCGTTGGCATTTTTGGTGCTGATTGGCTTCAACCTGATGGGCGAGGGCTTTGGCTACCATATTCCCAAAGGCTACACCTACTTTGCGATGGCGTTTTCGTTGGCGGTCGAGATTATCAATATTCGTATCGGGGCACGGAGCAAGGTCTGAGGTTCAGGGATATAGGTTGGGCTGGGTGGCGGCTGAGATGCTTCGCTGGCGCTCAGCATGATGGGGTGGGGTCTGTGCCGACTCCCCTCTCCGTTTACGGAGCGGGGCTGGGGGTGAGGTGAAACACTGAGATGCTTCGCTCCGCTCAGCATGATGGGGTGGGGTCTGTGCCGACTCCCCTCTCCGTTTACGGAAAGGGGCTGGGGGTGAGGTGAAAACTGAGATGCTTCGCGGACGCTCAGCATGACGGTGTGGGGCATTCAGCATGACGGGGTTAGGCTCCCCTCTCTGCTTGCGGAGCGGGGCGGGGGGTGAGGTAAGACTTATTGACTCCCTCCGTAGGTTCCCACTGAGGCGGGGGGCACCGGATATGGATCCCCCTTGACATTGTGAGGAGCGATAAGGTAGACTCTTTAAGCCGATATGGGAACTCGGCGAGTTGGGCGAGATAAAAGTTTCTGCAGGAGCAGACGCGCTCCTGCGTTTGTTGCCGTCTACTGAACCACTGTTCGCAACCGAGCCAATCCCACAAGCAGAGGATGGTGAACCGATGATTTATCCAGATAACGATGAGCTGAGCCAATACCCACGCTATATCTTAGCGTTATTAGCTGCTGAGCGGGCACGCCTCCTACGTGAGGGGGCGAAACCTCTCATCCCGGTCGAAGAGGGCGCCAATCCGCTCTCCATCGCGCTGGAGGAGATTGCTCAGGGCAAAATCAAGCCGAACATCATCAACGAGCACCAAGTAGAAGTGATTATTCAAGGGCCCGAGCATACCTGGCAGGTCGCGCGCGACATCAAGCAGTTGGGACGCCAGACCGAGGAAGAGGAAGGCTTAGACGAGGAGACCCTGGAGTTCTATGAGCAGGAGACGACCCTGCGCGAGTAGTTTATGAGCCAACCCGATTACTATGCGATACTGGGCGTGGAGCGAACCGCAACGACCGACGAGATTAAGTCGGCGTACCGCAAGCTCGCACGCCAGTATCACCCCGATGTGAACCCCGACAACCCCGAAGCCGAAGAGAGGTTCAAACTCATCAACGAAGCGTACCAAGTGCTTTCTGACCCCGACAAGCGCGCTGTCTACGACCGCTTCGGCACCACGCAAGCCCCCTCCGCCGATTTGGGCGACCCGTTCGGGATGGCAGAGAGCCTGTTCCAGATGTTCTTCGGGGGCGGTGTGGTGATGAATCCCCGCGCGCCCGTCGATGGCAACGACCTGCGAGCCGACATCACCATCACTTTAGAACAGGTACTCCATGGCGCTACGGTCGAGGTGGAGGTGGAGCGCCTGCGCACTTGCGAGTTGTGTAAAGGCACAGGCGCTGAGCCGGGCACCAGCCCTGAGCGATGCCCCGACTGCAACGGCTCGGGACGCGTGCGCTTCACCCAGACGACCGTGCTGGGTACGGTGACCCGTGTGGTGCCGTGCGAACGCTGTCGCGGTACCGGCGAAATCATCCGTACCCCGTGCCGTGAGTGCAAAGGTGCGCAGCGTGTGAAACGCCGCGAGCGTATCCCTGTGACCGTCCCGCCCGGCGTGGAGGAAGAGACCGCGCTCCTGTTGCGTGGGCAAGGCGATTCGGGATTGCGTGGGGGACGCGAAGGTGACCTCTATGTGGTGGTTAGCATCGCACCGCATCCGCGCTTCAAACGGCGGGGGAACGACCTCGTGACTCAGCTGAACCTGAGCTACCCCCAACTGGCACTCGGCGATGAGGTGGAGATCGAGACGCTGGACGGCAAGATGACCTTAGAAGTGCCCGAACTGACCGAACCTTACTCGGAACTCACGCTCAAGGGCTACGGCTTGCCCAACCCGCGCACGGGCAAGCGGGGCGACCTGCATGTGCGACTTGGGCTGAAGATGCCCAAGAAGCTGACCGAAGCCCAGCGCAATCTGCTCCGCCAATACGCCGAGCTGAGTGGCGTGCGCCTCAAGCGGTACGCAGACGCCGAGCCCACCAGCTTCTTCGAGAAGATTCGGCGCGGGCTGAAGCCGGAGGACTGAGCGTGATTATCTCCGCTGGCAACATCGTGGCAGACCATGTCGCTCAGCCGGTGGCACACTACCCGCCCAAAGGAGCCTGCTACCATGTCCAGCGGATGGGCATGTATGTGGGGGGCTGTGCTTCTAACACAGGGCTTGCTATCGCTAAGCTGGGGCTACCTGTGCAGGTGGTGGGGCGTGTCGGACGCGACTGGTTCGGCGAGTTCGTCATCCAGACACTGGAAGCGCACGGAGTGGATACGCGCGGAATCGTGCGCTCCGAGACCGCCAGCACCTCGCAAACGATGGTGATGGTGCATCCCGACGGCGAACGCTCGTTCATCCATCTGATGGGCACCAACGCTGAGTTTGGCGAACACGATGTGCGCTGGGAAGTCCTGGACACCCCGAAAGTGTTCCACTTAGCAGGTGCATTCCTCACCCCTGCGATGGATGGCGAGCCTGCCAGCCGTGTCCTGCGTCAGGCGAAAGCGCGGGGCGCCCTCACCACTTTAGATACGACTTGGGACCACACTGGGCGGGGCTTGGAAATCTTGCGTCCTTGCCTGCCCCTGTTGGACTATATCCTGCCCAACTTGGAAGAGGCGCGCCAAATCAGCCGGGAGACCGAACCGGAGCGTATCGCCGACCGCCTACTGAGCGAGGGGGTAGGCACGGTCGTTATCAAGATGGGGGGCGACGGCTGCTATGTTAAGAATCGTGAGACCGCCTTCCACCTGCCCGCTTACCCTGTGGAGGTGGTGGACACGCTGGGGGCAGGCGACTGCTTCTGCGCGGGCTTTATTACGGGGCTGGCACTCGGTTGGGACTTGGAGCGTGTGGCGCGCCTCGCAAACGCCGTCGGGGCGCTCTGCGTCACAGCGCTGGGAGCCACGACGGGTGTGCGCTCGTTAGAGGAGACACTCGCCTTCGCGGGGATAGAAGCCCCCGCATAGGCGCATGCCTGCGCGCTTCGTGCCTCAGTCCAGAAGCTCGTAGCGGGTGTTGCGCCGTTTGGGCACGAACCCTGCCCCGCGAATCACCCGTTCGATCTCACTGGCACTCAGAATGAACTTGGAACCCTGCGCCGAGACCACATTCTCCTCAATCATTGTGGAACCCATATCGTCCACTCCGTAGCGCAGAGCGACCAGAGCGATTTTGGGACCCTGAGTTAGGATACTCGCTTGCAGGTGGTCAAAGTTATCCAGCATCAGTCGGGCGATGGCGACCGTGCGCAGGTACTCAATCGGGGTGGCTTTCTGAATATGGGGGAGGTCGGTACCTTCGGGTTGGAAGTTCCAGCACACGAAGGCGGTGAACCCACCCGTCTCGTCCTGCAGTTCGCGGATTCGGATGAGGTGTTCCACGCGCTCTTCCAGTGTCTCCACATGCCCGTACATCATGCTGGCGGTGCTTCGCAGTCCGAGTTGGTGCACCTCGCGCATGAAGTCCAGCCACTCTTGGGTGGTATCTTTGAACTGAGCAATCTCTTTGCGCACGCGGTCTACCAAGATTTCGCCGCCGGCGCCGGGCACCGAGTTTAGCCCTGCCTCTTTCAGGCGGACGAGGCAGTCGCGCACGCGCAGGCGCGAGATATGGGCGATATAGAGAATCTCAGCGGGCGAGAGACCGTGAATGATGACCTGCGGGTAGTTCTGCTTGATGAGGCGGAACAGACGCTCGTAGTAGTCTATCTTCAGTTTCGGGTTCAGCCCCCCTTGAATGAGCGCTTCCACCCCGCCCTGCTTAACCAGCTCGTCGATCTTCTGGAGGATTTCCTCATCGGAAAGCAGGTAGCCTTCCTCGTGTCCCGGCGGGCGATAGAAGGCGCAGAACTTACAGCGCACCCAGCAGACATTGGTGTAGTTGATGATGCGCCCTATCACATAGGTCACATAGGGATGGGGGTTCTTGCGCATGCGTACATGGTGTGCCAGCGCGCCGATTTCGGTGAGGTTGGGGTAGTGGAAGAGGGCGACGCCATCCTCAAAGCTCAGGCGCTCCCCGCGTTCCAC
>JBDNDR010000075.1:0-8225 GCA_046718995.1 Fimbriimonadales bacterium | reverse complement strand
TCCTGATTACAAGATTGGCTTGTGGATGATTTTACCCTGTTGGAATCCGCGAACGTTTCTCTGAGCAACTCTATTAGCATTTGCGACTTTGGACTCACGGTAGCCCCCGCTGAGCATTTTTACCTTTCAGGTTATAACCCGGTGTTTTTGGCAATCTGCTCCCAGACCAGAGCTTCCTCCCTTTCCAGTTGGCTTACAAGGTTCTCTAGCTCAGCCCACAAGATCTGCATCACCTCGCTAACCTGATGGCGTTCTTGAGGCGTAAACTCGCGTCGCGCTTCCCGTGCTAAAGCGAAGGGGATTTCGATATCAAAAGCAACCTCTCGGAACCTGCTGCGCTGTTCGCTGGAAAGCGTTCGTGCGAATTCGGCAATAGCGTCCAAAGTGGTGATGATATCAAGGAGTTCACCCGATACAGGATAGGCGGGCGTTCGTCCCATATAACGACGGACGACAATCAATAGAGCGTAGAGCATTCTTAGGTCGTGCGCAATATCGTCCGTGCGCTGCCATAGCTCGTTACTCATCATCTTCCACGCCCCCTGGCAGAGGGTTGCCCTCGCCTTACCGAGATGACATCACCTCGTTTATTCGTCACACAGAAACATTGTTGATCTTATCATAGTAAACATATTCTGATCCCGAGCGATATCGTTGACCACACCGAATGGTATGCTCAACAACCGATGGGGTAATACCACGCGCCTGCATAACATCCAGCGCATGTTTAGTATAATACCTCCTGCCGACTGTGGCAGGTAGGTTCAGTGGCGGATTACCAGACGCACCCGATCCAGCACTACCAAGTCTTACGCTTACTCCCGAAGAATACATCGGGAGGTGTGCGGGGTTGCTCAACTCAACGGTCTGACCCGAGGCACGCAACACTCCACTGCCTGCACCCGCAGCCGTACCCCCTTTGGCAAACGGCGCCGCTGCCGTCCCTACCGTAATCAACACCCCGCCGAACGCACGACCAAACGCTTGACTATCTCCATTCCACACTGCCGACCAATCGGTGCAAAAACCTTGCCACATTCGACTGACCAACGACCGAATGGTCTCCCAGCTCACCCCGTTTTGCCAATAGCAAGCCCCAACGGTGTAGGGGCTGGTGAGTGTTCCCCAGATCGCCTGTCCGTAGCCTACGAACACACTCCCCACATCGGTGAAGTATTGAGCCCAATCCCAACTCAATCCATAGGGATCTGCCGCGTTGATCGGCTCATTCCCACAATACACATATCCATTCGGATGTCCGCCACCAACATCAATCGGGTCTCTTTGCAGCCATCTGCCTGTGCGGGGGTCGTACTCGCGGGCGCCGACATGGTACAAACCTGTTGCAGGAACATACTCATACCCATACGCTCCGTTCCAAGTGAACGGCTGCTGCGTCGTGCCTGGGCGAGTGGCAGGTTGATTCAGGCGTAGTAAACAAATTACCCTGTATAGACAATACTAAGCGACTCAAAGTACCCATCCCTATCAAAATGGATAGAACACGAACTCTCCTCAAACTCTAAAACCATATAATGCCCGTAATCGCGTAGCCGCCTAACCCGAATACCACGCAGAAAGCCTTCCACAGCCCGACGATGGGTGCGGGACGAGAACACCATGAGCCGATCGCCAACACGTACAAGCAGCTGCTGCTCTAACCCCATCCGCCCCCTGAGCGCTCGGGGCATAAACTCTATCGATATCACCTCATCCAGATAGTTATAATGCACCCACGCAAACACACCCGCGTACAGATTGTTCGCCACATCCTCTGGATCAACCCCTAGCTGTAAAGCCTTCTCGGTAGGTATTTCCCCCACCAACGGCTTGCCCAACAGTGCCTCCACCTGCTTTCGCTTCATATCCAATTCCAGAACTCCTACAATGCCCTTGTCCAAATCAATCAGACCTGTCAGTACCGTGATAGGCGCTCGGGGTAAGTTTTGCCCGCGTCCAAACCACGGGGAGCTATCCACGGCTCTGTAGCACCCGTGCAAGAACAGGGCGCCAATAATCAGGACGCTTCCCAGACAAAGCGGTCTGAGTAGTATCGCTGTTTTGCTGACTAATAGCCACTTGGTCAGCAGCCTTTGGTAGGCGCATTTATTGCCAGTGTTTCTTCGGTAGCACATACAGTTCACCTCGCTTGAGTGCGTCTAAGCAGGCTTGTTCGCACGACTTCCCTTTCTGCGCAGCACACTTTCTTCCTACTTCGTTATTCGCCAAATCCATCGGGCTATGGGTTTCATTCCATCTACCCTCTGCCCAATATGCCGTTGGATTTTCGTGGTCGACAACCACATGCTGATATCCGAAATCGCCGAGTTCGCGCTGTACCAAGCACGCCCATACACAATGCCTAAAAGCATCGGCAGTGCCTCCCTGAATACCCAAAGTACCTGCAGGAAAATACTTTCCCATAATAGCGTACGCTTCCGATATGGTTCTCATGATTGTAGGGGCGTGTGCCGCAATCCAGACAGCTATATAAAGGTTTGGATCTGCAAATCCCCCGTAGGGAGTTGCAACAGGGGATGGGTAAGATGCTGGTTGCGGAAAGCGTGGATCGCCTGGTTGAACCGGTTTTTGGGGCGGAATTTTACCCAGCGAACGCTTGGCTTGATGGGTGGCTTGATCCTTTCCAGCAGCTTGTTTTGGAGCCCCTTGTGTCCCGCCGTCGTCCCCAGCATTCACGGGGTCATTCCCTGCATACCGATACAGGTTCGGGTCGCCACTGGCAGCGTCTATCGGGTCTCTCTGCAGCCACCGTGCCGTGCGGGGGGCGTACTCCCGTGCGCCGATATGGTACAAACCCGTCGCGGGGATGTATTCGTACCCGTACGCCCTGTTCCAGTGGAAGGGCTACTCGATTTCAAGCGCCTTCACTACCTGCTAATCCATCGCAACATAAGAGCCCTAAGGGAACCAAAACCTGTTAGGTTCTTTCATCGGCACAATCCCAAAAAGAAAAACTCATTCCTGTAGTTCGCAGCCTAGCTAACATGCGATCTTTTGCGCTGGGAAGACATTGGAAAATGGCGTGAAACGGAACGGGTGGTTGACGGCTTGCCCATTCATTTGCGGCTGTTTGTAAGACTTCAATCAAGATTCTAAAATCTTCCTCTGAATCGGCTAATAATTGATCGCTATTCAAGAACACCAGAACATAGCCATTTGCAGGGAGCCAATCTGCCAGATCGGCTAAACACTCATCCAGAGCATCCCGGTTATACCCAAAGTAAGGTGGAAATTCCAAAACCTTTGCAAACTCCCTCAAGCAGGGCTGTTTCGTTGAGCACCTACGCCCCTGCAAAGTACGAATCACGAATTGAGGAAAAGTTTCTTGATCACGAAATTGGTACGCAAACCATTCGGTTATTGTTTGATACTGGCAAATCACCAAGTGGAGCCAGGGAGGCGGGGCACTTATCAGTATCTTAACAAAGCTTTCGTAAGTCATGCCAGTATCACCTACCATTCACTTCTTGATCTCTATGAAGGTTACGATCGCTTCTGACTCCACCACCTCTCAATCCTATCCAACCAATGTTGTAGTTTTGGTCCTAAGTGCAACCGAATATCTTGGTAATGCCTATCCGCCTGCCGAAGATTTTCCAAAAATGAGAACAGCGCGAGTTCGTTGACACGCTCGTCGTCAGAGTCAATACACAATTGGATGAATCGCGTCAACCGTAAAAAAGTATCGTAATCACTTGGGTTTCCTGTTTGTTGCCATCTCTTGAACAGCTCGATTGTCCAAAGTGTTAACTCGCCAAATAGAACATGTGGCAACAACTCCCCATATTCCGCGATGTGCTTATCGAGGACGGGCTTAAATTCTGGAACTGATTCAATCAAATAGCTCGCTATGTTTTCGTAACGCAAGCCCATTGTCTCTATTTTTAAGTATACCCCCTATGGCGTCCAGTTCAGCGCATCTAGTAGGTCATTTAGCATTTCTTGAGCAGCTTGCCTATCGGTGATAGATGCATTCGGATTCTGCGCAAGCCACCTCTGCAAGGCGCGTACATAATCCCATCCTTTCTGAATATGCGATCTGCCAGCTACGAGACAACCTGTTGCTTTTTCATATCGGATTGCGTCTGCAGTGCTCCCGTTTCCAATCTTTGCTCCAGGACGATACAGTTGATTCACAATGTTTTGAAGCTTTGGATCCTGCACATTAGGTTTGGGAACCTTACTCCATGATACTTTCTTTAGGGCCTGCCTTATTTGCCATGCACGCTTTAGCTGACTTGCTGTTGCTAATATGCCCTCATACACGCGGCTTGCGAGACGAGAGACGGTTCGCATCCCCTCATCCGCGAGGCGCCCTAATCGACCCAGGCTCCACCCTGCTACCGTTTCCAATCCCTTTCCCATCCGCTCCCACACACTCAACTGACGCTCTCCGTAGCAATCCCGACCATACGCCGCTTCCGCTGCCAACACCCCTGGATGTAGCTCCGCCACAAACTCACCTCCTGCCTTGAGCTGCTGCGCCGCCTGACGCCCACGACCCGATACATCTCGTTTCACCCCGCTAAGCAAACTGGTGTTCTCATCCAGATTGTTCAGCGGGTCGTTATCAGCCGTGGTGTAGGGATTGGTGGGATTGCTGCCCTGTCGTTGCAGGTAGCGCCCTGTACGGGGGTCATAGTCAGGGTTCAGATGATACAGTCCTGTGAAGGGGGTATAGGCCCAGCTATACGCCCCGTTCCAGCGGAAGGGCTGGCGGGTGGTCTCAGTACCGGTCGGCAGCGGGTTGCCCCAGCTGTCGTAGTGATACAGGTCGGTCGGCACACCCTGCGGGTTCAGCAACGCCCGCACATGCCCTAAGCCATCTATCACATAGTAGCGCGTGTTGGCAGGGTTATTCAGGGCAATCCGCGCATCGTGTTCTTTACTCACCTGGCTCGGCGTCGCTCGGCATAGACAAACATAAAAAGCATCCCCATAACCATCGGAACGATGTAGAACAGGATATGCTCATCAAGCGGCACTGGACGGTAGTCTATCGGATTGCCAATGAGCCTGTAGGCAACTATCTGTACCTCGCTGCCAACCACCAAAAGAGATCTTCGGTGGATAGTGGAGAGCGGAAACGCATCGCTTGTGAAAAGGTAATAGCATGCCGAGGCAACCCCGCTCTGATACCAAAAGTGCAAGATCCCCCAAGTGAGTAGATAGCCAGCCAGAAAAGGTAATCCGACTATGGCTTGAACTAGCAAGGAGGGGAAACGGAGTAGCGCTTCCAGTAAGGATAAGCCCTCCTTGGCATAACCGCCTCTTATATAGAAATGGGTTAAGCCAAGCAGGGTGTGGACGCCTCATGTTGTCATGAAGGCTCCCGCAAGCCATAAGCAAGCGCCCCACAAGAGAGTCTTGAAAACTTGGTATGCCTGCTCTTTGAGGCTCATGGGACAATCTCAAACATCTTCCGCTGACTGTTCCAGCGCAACTTATCTTTGTGCTGACGATACCATTCACGCCAAAAGCGCGCCGCCTGTAGACGCCGATCATGGGTCGTACCATCCAGAAAGGTCAAACCCACTCCATCATCAACGCCCGTTAGCTCCCCAAGCGTTAAGCGCACCCAATCGCTGACCGTATCCACGCTATAATGAGCATAAGCTTCAAAAGCGTCTTCGGCGCGTGTTTCCCGCATCAGGTAGCCGGGCGCAGGCGCTAAGTTGTCGGCTTCCTCAACCAGGTATGGTAGGTACCAGTTGCCATGAGTAATCCAGTGATCGATATTTCCCCATGCGCCGTGCCTTAAAAGCCATATCTGGACGTGGAACAGGGTCGCAGGTCCCGCAAGGTGCCACCAGAGCAGCAGGAGACAGCCGGTGACGGCTATCCCAATCGCCCATCGTTTGCGCCGTGTGTGCTTATCGGGCTCATTTATTTCTCCACGATATGCCATGCCTTCCATTTCTTCGCCCGCCGACAGAACTCGTCGATATTTCGCTGCTCTACCGGCATCCCGCGCCGTCCCATAATATTACCCGCCCAACCAGGATCTGGTATCGAGACTGTCTGCCCGTTTATTATCCTATCCCGATATCTATCGCCCAATCCCAACAGATGCCCGTACTCATGGGCGACCATCCAATCGTAGTCGGGATCACTAGAATATAATACGCAAGTGTGCTGTTGGTTAGGACGAAGATATTGATCATGCAAACGCCCCTTCCAATAATTGGGCATGGGATACATAAACTCTCCGCGCACCCATGAACGCTTATATTTATCGCCCCCACCAGGTACCATATACACTTGATCATGGTATGGCTTTTCCTTCCCCCCGATTTCCCAGTTGATAGTGAATATCACAGGCTTTCCATTGCAGGTAAACCCTTGGTTCCATGCTCTTAGCATCGAGTTGACCACACGCTCGCAGTTTGCCCGATTCGCATTCGGTCCACGAAACTGAATAGTGGTGACGACCAATATGAATTCCGCATACTCAAATACGTGGGTATCCATACCTGTCGGGTCAACATCGTTAACAGGATCATTCCCACAATACACATACCCATTCGGATGCCCACCAGCCACGCCTATCGGGTCTCTTTGCAGCCACCTGCCTGTGCGCGGGTCGTATTCCCGTGCGCCGACATGGTATAAGCCGGTCGCTGGAATGTATTCGTAGCCGTATGCCCCGTTCCAGCGGAAGGGCTGGCGGGTTGTGTCAGTTGACAGATTCCTCTCTATCGAACCGAGCAAACGATGCAAGTCGCACCACACATCCCCGAAACCCCGCCTGCATCTGGAGCCAAAGACCCGCTTGTGGTCTGATGCCACTACTCGTCGGATTCAATAGATTGCAATTGCCCGTCGAGAGTATGAATAACTACAGGAGGGGAGTCCATAAACTCTACGAACAAACTCTCCCCTGCAAGCTGATAATTTGTTATGATGTCTTTATAGTATTCCCATAGAATCTGACCATCGGGAATAAGCGCCATCACACCAATCTCATCAAACACCAATATTAGATTCCGCTCAGTCAAGGCGACAAAACAACGGAACAGAGTGGGTACCGACAGATGAAACCGTATCGTCCCCTCGGTGAGGCTTATACCAACGACCTCCTGCTGGACACCCAGCATCATTAAATCCTGATCGGGCAACAAGAGAACTTGAGGCGTGATGCCGTGTCGACCTACACACACACCTATTCCGAAACGGTGTTCTTCTGCCATAATATGGAAGCTCACGGTGTAAAATTCAGATGCCGCTTCTATATCCTCGCCAAAGAGGTGATACCCAGCGGAATAGGCAGACAGTTCGCGCTTCATCTGGTCTGCACTCTGCCACTGATGAATCTCCACAGTGTGTCTACCAATCATAATTTGCATCGGTTCACCTGCCTGCTTTGATGATAACGGTTATAAGCTTATCGCCTTCCCATATCGTTTCCAGCTTGCAGCCACCTTTGGGACCCATCAAAAGGGACTCCCGCACTATGCGACCATTGCGTTGAACCTCGCGTATGTTTGTGGGGTCGTTCAGTACCCATGTCAAGTGAGCTGTAAGATATTCACGGTTTTCGGGCGTATCATTTATTCCTATCCGCTGCAACTCCTGCTGCAGCGCTCTGCTGCGTCGCACACTGTGTGGATCGCCAGACGCTTTGCCGAAAATGTAGTCGAGCTTTCTCCCCAATTCGGGCAGCTTTAGTCCTGCGCCCCCACGAACCGTGCTGCGCACCCCTTGGGAAGCCGCTGTTTTTACCGTAGCAGCACCTCCAAGCACTACCTCATCCCCTGGAACCACCGCGGAAAACCCCGCCAGCAGTAAGGCGCCGCCCCACAAAGTCGCATCCCACGCCAACTGCCATCCCGACGCCTGTCCGCAATCATAACGCCCTGCCGTCGTACCGAACCGCTCCGTCACACCGAACATCAAGTTCTGATCCACCCACTGGCTCAGCCCGCCCATCCCGCTCAGGTACCACTGCCAGAGGTCTAAGCCAGAGGGGTCTGCCAGGTTCACGGGGTCGTTGAGACAGTAGCGATACAGGTTCGGGTCGCCTGAAGCGACGTCTATCGGGTCGCGTTGGAGCCACCGTGCGGTGCGGGGGTCATACTCCCGTGCGCCGACATGGTACAAGCCCGTGAAGGGCACATACGCATACCCATATGCCCCGTTCCAAGTGAAATGATTGGAGGTTGGTCTCCATGTGAGTGTTGAGCTATCGCTCCAAGCGCGCCACC
>JBDNDR010000074.1:0-8231 GCA_046718995.1 Fimbriimonadales bacterium | reverse complement strand
GCCCTGCGGGGTGGCTTGGCTGGGAGCGCAAGACGACCCGGAACTGTTGGCGATAGCCCACGCACTCCACACTGAACAGGTGGACTACGAATGGCTCAACCCCAGCGAGGTAGCATCGCGGTATCCGGTGTTCGCACTCCAGCCCCACGAACGGATGCTCTACCAGAACGACGGTGGGTTCCTGCGTGCCAGCGCATGCGTGCGAGCGTGCCTCCAGCTCGCCGAGTCGTATGGGGCAGTAGTGTTTGAAAACGCCCAACTCGCCCATTTCGAATCGTTGCCCAACACGATTCGGTTGGAGTTCACCAGCGGGATGACAGTACAGGTAGACCGCCTCGTGCTGACAGCAGGCGCCTGGCTCACCCATCTGCTGGCAGGTCTGTCGCTCCCGCTGCGCGTGACGCGTCAGACCTACGCCTACTTCGGCTATGAAGACGAAGGTGCCCCGTTCTCGCCGATGTTCCTGCCCGTATGGATTGAGGCGACTCGCCACTTCTACGGGTTCCCGCACGATGGCGTCCAGACAGGGGTCAAAGTGGCGTGGCATCAGCTGGGCGAAACGGTAGACCCCGACCAGCCGGTGCGCGCGGTCGATGAGGCGGACATAGAGCCGATTCGGGACTACTTGCGCCAGCGGTTGCCGTTGGTTCAATCCGAGACGGTCTTACAAGCGCAGACTTGCCTTTACACCAATACCCCCGACGAACGGTTTCTCATCCAGCCGTTGCCGAGCGACCCGCGTATTTGGTTCGCCAGTGCCTGCTCGGGGCACGGGTTCAAATTTGCGATTCTGAACGGGAGGCGCGTGGCGGAGGGTGTGCTGTCGTCTACTGCGTAATCTCTCTCTAATAAAGTAAAGCCCCCTCGGTGGGAGGGGGCTTTTACCG
Source organism: Fimbriimonadales bacterium (assembly GCA_046718995.1). Lineage (GTDB taxonomy): Bacteria > Armatimonadota > Fimbriimonadia > Fimbriimonadales > GBS-DC > CAKZQI01. The sequence goes on along the minus strand of JBDNDR010000074.1, from coordinate 7,344 downwards.
TCAAAGTTGCGACGAGTTTCAGCAGCCGGTGTCTTCCGAGTCGGTGACACCCGTGCCCGGCACGCCGTGCAGGTCGTTGTACGGACCGTTGACGCCGCTGGGGCCGCTGGTGACTGCCTGCAGACCCGCCTCGGTCGCAATCAAGCCCTCGCCAGGCTGCTCGCGCCAGTTGTAGTAGAAGTTATTGGCGCCCACGCGGGTGGCTTGACCATTGTAAGCGGTTGCGGGGGTGGGGAACTGCTCGCGCGGAGCAATGTTCTTGACCGCGTTCCAGCGCCACCACTTCGCGTGTCCGTCGGCGAAGTTGATGACCAGACCCTCCTTGTGCCGTGCGAATCCAAGGAAGTTGAAGTATTCCAGCGCAGCCTGATTCTTCAGGTAGCCGTCAAACAGCATGATGGTGTTGACGGGCGACTCCACCGCAGCAATCTTGGTGACCTGGGTGCGCTTCTGGATGTTCAGCCCGCAGAAGTTCTCTGCAAACAGTCCCAAGTTAGGAATGTAGCCCACATAGCGGAAGGTGCCCAGGGCGGGGCGTGGGGAACCAGCGTTTTGAACGCGCTGAGTCCAGTCAATACCAGGGCGGTAGCTCGGACACACGAAAATGTCGGTGTTCTTGATGTAAGGCGCCAGCACATCGTAGATCGCCACGAGGTTCGTGCTGGTAAAGTAGGCGCTCATAGGGAAAGTCTCGTCAAAGTCCTGCACATACATCAGCACGCTGGTCGCAATCTGCTTCTGGTTGTTGGTGCAGCTGGTCTGGCGTGCACTCTCGCGTGCCTGCGCAAACACAGGGAACAGAATCGCTGCCAGGATTGCAATAATCGCAATCACAACCAGCAGCTCAATCAAAGTAAAACCCTTACGATTCATTGTGTAATCGGTCCTCCTCATCAGTGTTTCTCCCCCGATAGCGATGGCGAACCGCACATCGCCTTCTTGGGATAGGCTATTATACCCAATTCTGGAAATGTCAAGGGCGAAGCGCTCTCGCAATCATAAAAACTCGTAAAACTACGGGGGATGCAGGGGAACATGACCGACGCTCGAAAGAGTCTCACATACCCTGTGATTCTTAGCGGGAAATAGGGTACAATCGGTATGGTGGTAGACAAAAGCGAACGCTACATCTACCATCGGGTGAGAGCATGGCGAAACCGAAGAGCAGGAAAGCCAAGCGGAATGGACGCCGAGTGGAGGTCGCCCCCAAAGAGCGTTCCCAGCAATTTTACGACCGTGTCGCCATCGGGTTAGTCTTGTTGGGATTGGTGATGTTGATGAGCCTCACCGTGCCCCAGACCGGCATGGTGGGCGAAAGTTTGCGTGAAGCGATGCGCCTGCTCTTCGGCAACGGCGCCTATCTGTTGCCTGTGGTGCTGTGGCTCTCGGCGGGCGCGCTGGTGTTCGGATACGGAAAACTCGTCCTGCCCGAGGTCATCGGAGGGGGACTTCTGGTCTATCTGGTGCTTCTGGGATGGATGGCGCAACCGGATAGCCAATCGGGAGAGTGGTTCCGGAGCGAGACACTCAAAGCCACTGGGGGCTATCTGGGAGCGGTGTTAGGCTATGTGCTGACGATGGCGCTCGGTCAGGCGCGTCTTGTAGTGCTTGGTGTTGTCGGTCTATTGGGCGTGCTGATGATGTTCAACCTCCCCTTAGCGACGGCACTGCGCGGGGTCGGACGGCTCTTGTTGACAGGCTGGAAAGGCACCACCCACGCCTCGCGTGCCGTGGCTTCGGTCGCCTCTACGACGGTGGAGAAAGCGGGTGAAAGCCTCAAACGCAAGCCTGAACGCGCCCCGGTACGCACTCAGGTGCCCAAACTCTCTGCCAACGCCACGACTTCATCCGCCGAGACGCCAGCCGAAACGGTCAACGATTCCAGCAAGCCCGCCGAGGTCGCCGAAACCAAGCGTTCTCGTGAGGCACGCCCTGCGCAAGTCCCTGTGCCAGTGCCCGCTCACGAAGGAAACTACACCCTGCCTCCCCTTTCGCTCCTGCGCGAGCCGTCGCCCCCGCCCAAGCGCAACCAAGCCGAGCTGAAGGAGAAAATCGCTATCTTAGAGCGTACCCTTGAAGAGTTCGGAATCGGTGCCAATGTGGTCGAGGTCGCTCACGGTCCCACCGTCACCCGCTACGAAATCCAGCTGGATCCCGGTATCAAGGTGAGCAAGGTCGTCAATCTGGCGGATAACTTAGCGATGGCGCTGGCTGCGATTGCGGTGCGGGTGGAGGCGCCTATCCCCGGCAAAAGCGCCATCGGAGTCGAAGTGCCCAACGATGTGCCTCAAGCGGTGTCCCTGCGCGAGGTGATTGAACGCGAAGAGTTCTGGAATGCGCCCAGCCTGCTGACCATCGCACTGGGGAAAGATGTGGCAGGCGTGCCCAAATATTCCGACTTGACACGGCTTCCCCACCTGCTTATCGGAGGTGCCACCAACTCTGGCAAGAGCATGTGCCTGCTGTCGCTCATCAGCTGTATCCTGTTTCGGGCGACCCCACGCGAAGTGCGCTTCGTGATGATTGACCCCAAGCGCGTGGAACTCTCGCTGTTTGAGGGTATCCCCCACCTGATGTGCCCTGTCGTGCGCGATGTCAAACAGGCGTCGGGTGCCCTGCGTGCGGTGCTGAAAGAGATGGATCGACGCTATGACCTGTTCGCCACAACCGGCGTGCGCAACATTCAGGGCTATAACGAGCGGATGCCCGAATCGGAGCGTCTGCCGTATGTGGTGGTGGTCATCGATGAGTTGGCAGATTTGATGATGCAAGCGGCGGCGGAAGTGGAGACCTCAATCTGTCGATTGGCGCAACTCGCTCGGGCAACCGGCATCCACCTGGTGGTAGCGACCCAGCGCCCTTCGGTGGATGTTATCACGGGCACCATCAAGGCGAATATCGCCAGCCGAATCGCCTTTGCGGTCTCCAGCCAGGTGGACAGCCGCACGATTCTGGACCAGGTGGGCGCCGAGCGTCTGTTGGGGCGGGGCGATATGCTCTACCTGCCTATCGATGCTTCCAAGCCGATGCGCATTCAGGGCTGTTTTCTGAGCGAGTCGGAGATTGAGGCACTTGTGGAGTTCTGGCGTGCCCAAGAAGCGCCTGTGTACCTGCTCAACCCGACCGACTTTGACATCCCCAGCGCAGGCTACGAGGAAGACGAAGAGGATGATGAACTGTATCCCTCCGCCGTGCGTTTGGTGGTCGCCCATGGGCAAGCCTCTACCTCGATGCTTCAACGCCGATTCAAGATTGGCTATGGGCGCGCCGCACGCCTACTCGATCTGATGGAACGGCGCGGGATTGTGGGTCCATTAGATGGCGCCAAACCGCGCCAAGTCTTGGTCAACCGTGAGGAAGCCGAGCAGATGCTACGCCACTACGAATAGTCGCGTTGAACCTCTCTACCTCATCATCGGCTTAGCGCTTACCATAGCGTGAAATCTCTTTGCGGTAGACCTCCGCCAACCCATAGTACGGGTTGAGATGCCACGCTCGGCGCAACTTGAGAATCGCAAACTTGAGTGTCTTGGCGACCGCCTGCTTTGTCACCCCCATCTGGGCGCCAATCTCTTGGAGAGTCCAGCCTCCCAAATAGCGTTCGCATACCACGCGCTGTCGTGGCGTTAGCCCTGCCCGCTCCAACACCTGCTCAATCTCCACCCGCTCCAGATAGGCAATCGCCTCTTCTTGGGGGCATCGGCGTTCCATAAGCATTTGCTGGCGCCGACGGTGCCGACGCAGTTTGCGCTCAAACGAATCTTCCCGCGTGAACGGGTATTCGCCTGTGCGCTCCGACGCAATCACGAACTCCTGCACGTCCTCTTTCATCCCAGAACGCCTCCTATCCCTCTGGACAGGGAGTAGACATTTGTATACCACTTTGCCTGCAGGATTCCTGCCACTGCGCGTCGTAAGACTTGGAATGTGGACGAGAAGAAGAGCCTTCAGGAGACCTATGCACCCAAGAGTATCTGTTACGGCTGTGGTCCTGCCAATCCGAACGGCTTTCGGATTCGGAGCTTCCCGCAAGGCGATGAACTGGTCGCTGAGTGGCGACCCCAACCGCATCACCAAGCCTTCGAAGGCGCGCTGAACGGTGGCGTCATCGGCACACTGCTGGACTGCCATTGCAACTGGACGGCGGCGTACTATCTGATGCGCACTCAAGGCTTAGACCACATCCCCCCCACCGTGACCGCCGAGTACACGATTCGGATGCTACGCCCGACACCTGCCGACCGCCCGGTGCATCTTCGGGCTTGGGTGGTGGAGGCGCAGGGTTCCAAAGTCACAGTGGAAGGCGAGCTGAGCGTGGAGGGGACGGTCTGTGCCACCTGCCGGGGCGTGTTTGTGGCGGTCAAGCCGGGACATCCTGCCTATCATCGCTGGGAATAGATGCTACTTTTCGAGCCTCAGGGCGTATAATTCTATAGGAGGCATGCGATGACGATTCACCGCCTGATGTATTGGTTATTCTTGGCTGTTGGGATGGTTCTGTTTGGAACCATCGGCTTTTTGTTGGTAGACCCCTTTCTTCGGGCGGTGGACAACTGGCTAGTGGAAGGCACGACGCGTCTTTCGCCCTTATGGACACGCATCGGGCTGACCACGGCAGGGATGCTGATGGGCATCCTAGTGGCGAACCATAGTTTCCAGCTCTTGGCACGGGTCGCACGCCACTTGGAAGAGGCGGAACCCGACGAGAAGCTCGCGATTGGCTTGGGAATTACCTCGGCAGCCATCATCACCTTTGCGTTGTACCCCCTGCTATCAGCGATTGGTGAGGCGCGACTCGGCTGGGCGCTGGCGCTGCTGGTGTTTGTGGTGCTGGTCTACCTGAGCGTGGTCAGCTTCCTCAGTATGAAAGACTACCTCCCGCTGACCGCTCAGATGGCGCGCCGTTCGCGAGGAGTCAAGATTTTGGACTCCAGCGTGATTATCGACGGGCGCATCCGCGACATTGTGCGCACGGGCTTCTTGGAGGGCAAACTCTATGTGCCCGGCTTCGTGCTGGATGAGGTGCAACATATCGCCGATTCGGAAGACCTATTGCGCCGTGCGCGTGGACGACGCGGGCTGGAGGTCTTACGCCAACTCCAACAGGAGGCAGACTTAGAAGTGCGCATCCACGACCGCCACGCTCCCCACACCGGCGATGAGGTCGATGCACGCCTCGTTCGGCTGGCGAAAGCGATGCGCGCCGACATCGTCACCAACGACCACAACCTCAATCGCGTTGCCGAACTGCAGGGGGTGCGCGTGCTCAACATCAACGAGCTGGCGGAAGCAGTCCGCATCCATGTCTTGCCCGGTGAAGAGCTGACGGTGGTGCCTATCCGTGAGGGGCAGGAACCCGACCAAGGGGTCGCCTACTTGGAAGACGGCACGATGGTCGTCGTGGAAGGTGGAAAGCCCTATCTGAATCAGGCGATTGATGTGGTGGTCACCAGCGTCTTGCAATCCACGCGCGGGAAGATGCTCTTCGCCGAGCCGAAGCCGTCCGAAGGTGCCTCTGACCATGACTACTCTCCACGCTCTTATTCTGGCGGCAGGAAGCGGCGTCCGGTACGGTAAGCCCGATAAGGTCTGGGAACCGCTCCAGGGCGCCCCGCTCTGGTGGCACGCTTTCTGGCGACACTATTGCCATCCCGACATCCAGTCGGTGAGCGTTGCGGTGGCGCCGGGGCAGGGCGACCGATTCCGCACCTACATGGCACAAAGGGCGGTTTCTGCCCCTGTGTTGGAGGTCGGGGGTGCCACCCGTCAGGAGACAGTCGCCAACGCCCTCGCCCATCTTGACCCTAAAGCCGAACTGATTGCGATTCACGATGGGGCGCGCCCGCTCGTTAGCCGTGAACTGCTAAACCGCCTGATTCAGACCGCACGCCTTCACGGAAGCGCCGTGCCCGCCTTGCCCGTTGCTGAGACGCTCAAGCATGCCGAGCCGGACGGGCGCGTGGTGGCGACGGTATCTCGCGAGGGACTGTACCGTGTGCAGACGCCCCAAATCTTCCGCGCCGACTGGCTCCGCGAGGCGCATGAGCGCGCTCGCGGTCAAGCCGACCTCTCCGCTACTGATGATGCCAGCGTGGTGGAGCAGGCAGGCTACCCCGTCTACTTGGTGCCTGGTGACCCCGACAACCTGAAGTTGACCACGCCCGAAGATATGGCGATGCTCCAACGCTTGGCGGGCGAACTCGGCGAGGTACGCACAGGGATTGGGTATGATATTCATACGCTGACAGAGGGGCGCAAGTTGATGCTGGGCGGCATTGAAGTACAACATACACACGGTCTAAAAGGGCATTCGGACGCGGATGTGATTCTGCACGCCCTCTGTGATGCGATGCTCGGTGCCAGCGCGCTGGGCGACATCGGGCATCTCTTCCCCAACACCGACCCGCGTTGGAAAGACTGCTCCAGCCTCGTGCTTCTGGCGCAAGTCGGCGAGCAAGTGCGTCAGCACGGCTGGGAGATTGGGCATCTGGATGCGATGGTGCTGGCAGAGGCGCCCAAACTGGCACCCTATCTGCCCCAGATGCGCCATCAGATTGCCAAGACCCTCCAAATCCTGCCCGAACAGGTGAGCCTCAAAGCCACCACCAACGAGGGTATGGACTCGATCGGCGAACGGCGTGCCATCGCTTGCCACGCAGTCGCCACGCTCAAACGCAACCTCAGGAGGAACCCCTATGAGTAATACACGACGCAAACAGGTTGAAATCAGTGATGTGACCTTCCGTAGCCCCCACCAAGAACTCAGTGAGTCGGAGAAGACCTATGTGCGCAAGAAACTGCAAAAGCTCGCACGCTTCTTCCACAAAATCTGGAGTATCGAGGTGGTCTACGAACTCCTGCGCGGGCAACACTATGTCACGGTGCATGTGGATGCCGATGGACATCAGTTCTACATCAAAGAGCATCAGCCCGAGTTCCGTGCGGCGGTCGATGCGGTCGTGCAATCTTTAGAGCATCAGCTGGCACGCTACAAAGAACGGCTTCAGAAAGGACGCGGGCGCAACGCACGCGAAGAGCAGGCGTTCCCCGAAGTGACCGCGCTTGCCGAAACGGAAGAGGAAGAGACCGATACCGGTCCCACCATCCGCACGACCCGACGCTTGAGCCTCAAGCCAATGAGCGTGGAAGAGGCTTTGGAGCAAGCAGCGCTCGAAGACACACCGTTCTACATCTTCCACGACGCCGATACCAACCGTGTCTGTGTTCTCAGCCGACACGGCGACGGCGTGTACGACCTGATTGAAGTGCTCAGTTGAAGTGAGCCAAGTGCAGGGGTATCACGCCCCTGCATCAGGGCACAGCGCACGGTGATGGGCGACAGGT
>JBDNDR010000073.1:0-8282 GCA_046718995.1 Fimbriimonadales bacterium | reverse complement strand
AACGGCAGGAATCGAAAAAAAAACTGGTGTATAATAGGGGTGTAACGTGCGATCAGGACGCAGATCCATTCAGAAGGAGGTAAAGACGATGGGAGTACAGAAGGTATTGATGACTGCAGGCATGTGGGTCATCGCAGCGATGATGTTGCTGAATGCTCAGCCAAATCTCGTCACAAACGGCAGCTTCGAAGTGCCGACAAGTGATAATCGCTGGCAACAGAATCCTGCTACCTGGTTTGCAGGGCAAATCTTCGGGGGCTGGACAGTCACACAAGGGTCGATCGATATCAATCGTGCTGGTATCCCTCCTGTGTCGTCTGGTGTTGCTTATGGTGGAGCGCAGTTTGTAGACTTGAACGGCTCTTTCGGCATTGGCGGCATTTCTCAAACTGTCACGGTTCCAAGTAATGGGCTTTATCGGTTGAGCTTTGCCTTGTCGGCTAATACAGCCGAGTACCCTAACGTTGACCGCACGGTACGCGTGACCCTTACGGGGGCTAACTTTAGCTACTACCAAGACTTTACTTGGCGCCTTGCTGACCATCCTAATCATGCCTCATGGTCAAACCTTCGCTGGGATTATCATGAGATACAACTGAGCCTGAACGCAGGAAGTTATGCGCTGAGTTTTGTTAGTCTAACGGACGAGCCCTGTCGATGTGCTGGACCGCTTATAGACGATGTGCAGCTTGTTCCTTTCTGCTTGGTTCACAACGGCGATGTGGACAGTAGCGGCTGCGTGGACGACGCCGACCTGCTTGCCGTGCTGTTTGCGTTTGGCAGCTCAGGTCAGAACCTTGGGCGCGTGGATGTGAACTGCGACGGCACTGTGGACGACGCCGACTTGTTGCAAGTGCTGTTCAACTTTGGGAGTGGGTGTTAAGTTCCTCAAAGGTTAAGACGTTGCTAAATGGTGTAGGGGGCGCTGGTGCGACGACATTCCCGTCGTCGCCCGCGCAGAATCTCCCACAAAGCGCGACGGCAGGAATGCCGTTGCACCAACAAGGGGGCGTCTTAATCTTTGAGGAACTTAGCCCTCGCCCCTTTGCCCCCTCTCCTGCACGCGGGAGAGGGGGAGATGGTTCGCTTGCCAATAGCTGCTTCTCTTGCGTTATGAGTGAACTAATCTGTACGAGTGCAAGTTTCAGGAGAGGGCGAACCCACGCCAGGAAAAACTATCCCCAACGCAGGGATCTCTGAAGTTGTGCGGTCTACATATCGGTAGCATACCCATCGCTCGCAGAGATACGGTACACCATCGCGACAGCAGAAGACATCTCGGATCTTCAACTGATTTACGCGCGTAGTCCTGCAAATGATTGATAGTCTCGTGCCAGTTGTGTTTGTAACGGTGACGGTAATACAGCCGTTTAGCTCGCCCTTGACTTTCATGTTTCCACCGACCTGGATGCTCTGTCCAGGGAGAGGCAACTTTATCCCGAGATTTGCAGCAAACTCCGCAGCGGCTTTTCCACACAGCTGCCTCGTGTAAGTTGTACCACGCTCAGCACTAATACTTCCGCACTCACGAGACTCTACTGGGGTCGGCATGCCAACATTCACCCAAACCCCATCCGCTGTTTTACGTCCGTTTTCGAAGCCCCGACAGTCACGGGGGCGAACCGGTAAGGCTGAAGGAGGGATACTGCTTCCAGGACGCCCAATTGGAATCTCCAACTCTGCCTCAACCCACTTAGGCAATCGTTTGGGGCGGTCAGGAGCAGCGCTTCCCTGCTGATATTCCACGTCAAATGAGCCCCAGTTCTTTAACGGACCGCCTGTGAAAAACCCCCTAAATCCAATCGTTCGGTTTGTCTCATAATCGTACACCTCAGGGAAAACCATCGCACGCTCTGGGTAGATGCGCACATCTTCAGGACCATCGTAAGGGATTTCCTCAGAGGCAAAATGGATGGCGCCCAGAAGTCGCTCTTCACCGTTGCCTCGAGCAAGCAGCGCCACGTATCCGTTGTTTGCACCATGTTGATACTGCGGACGAAACACCAGTGTTTCTACATCCACATGAAGCACCTGAGCATTCACCGATTCTACTACCAACTCTTCAGACGGGGCGAGATATTCCTTCAAGTTATAGAAGAGAAGGCGGGCTGTAGTGTCGGGTTCAATCAGCCAGACGGGCATCCGAAGAGCCAAGGTGGTATTTACTCTCTCCCCACCATGTTGGGGGCTCACAGGGAGGCGTGATTGACCAAAAAGATCGCCATTCGGTGCCAAGCAGAACGTGGCACACACTGCTATCGTCAAAACCGACTGTCTCATCATCTTCCTCCTCCGAGGCGCTATGTAGGGCGCGCCTCTACCTGTAATTTTCTGTTGAACCCTCCAAAATACAACCAACGTCTCCCGGATTTTCAGCCATTTCCCCCAACTGCGCCCGCAGCCACGCCTTGACGCGCTTTAGATGCTTCGCCACGGCCTGTTGCGACACCCCCAGCCGCGCCGCCGCCTCCACCTGCGACATACCCTCCATCCACACCCACTCCACTAACTGCCTGTCTGCCTCCGACAACGCTGCCAACGCCTGCTCAACCGCAACACGCTCGCACACCACTTGCTCCAGCCCCTCACTCGCAGGGTCTACCCATTCACACTCACACGCCTCGCCATCGGGACTCACCTTAGGCACATCTAACGACACACACGCCCGCTGCGCCCAGCGACACTCCCGCGCCCGAAAGTCCAGTAAGTGTCGCCACGCTGCCCGTCCCACATAGGTTCCTAACACGCCCCGTGTGGGGTCATAGGTGCGCAGGGCGTCTCCCACGCAGCGCCACGCTTCGCCCAAGCACTCTGCTCGCCACTCAGTGCAGTCATAGCGCGCGGGCGGGGGGTAGCGGCGCACGAACTGTGCTACAGCACGCTCCACGACGCGCACGAGTTCAGGAAGTAGGGTGGGCATCTCTTCCCCCCCCCCCCGTGCCACTCGTTCAGCGGTTCGCATTCAGGGCGACGGGTCGGCTCTGCCATCATCGGTGACCTCCTGTTGAGATAGATACGCCACGCAGCAGGAGGCTCCTGCTAACAGCTCCCATCTTCGCACGCCAATCCTGCAAGCAGTCAAAGTAGCCAGTAGGTCACTCGGCGCAGAAACGTGCAGGGATTGAATGAGCAGCGTCACCTCCACCTCGCCTTCGGGCAAGGGGGTGGGTGTTTTCAACTCCTGTGTGCCGTCTACTTGAACACGCGCCGTGAGATGCAGAGTGACCATCGTGCGGGAATTGTACCTTGCGAAGCCGTACAGCGCACTGTCGCCGAGATGCCACTAAAGAACATCTGAGCGTGTATAGAAAGCGTTGCTTGAAGTTTCCTTGAAAGCCGCACTCCATCCGCACAGAACACTCGCGAATGAATTCGCGCCCACCCAATCGAAAAACCCCGCCTTCGCGGGTTTCTAACCCCGCGAAGGCGGGGTTTGCAGTTGTGTGACCGCGCCTTTAGTCGCGAATGTGCCATGCCGATTGAGTTCAACGCGGGCGGAAAGTTCAGGCAATACTTTACATACACGCTCTGATACCGCGCCTGCATTACATCCAGCTTCTGCTGCCCAAGCGCAAGGGCGCACAGAAGCCCAAACAGCCCCAACCAAGCCACGCGCCAAGTCATCACGGGGAAAGGTTCGGCAGGGGATGAGAAAATCCTGCCGAGCGAAGTTCGTTCCTACTGCTGAGCGGCTACTCAAGCAGGAAACTGGCTGACCCAACGAAAGCAGGAACGGAGTTGACTCCGTTCCTGCTCCACACGGCTTACAACAACATCGTCGCTATCATCTTCAGAATCTCGGATAGGATAGCTTCCAGCCAAATGTCGAGAATTTTATCGAGAATCTTTTCAAGAACTTTCCTGACAATAAGGTAGACTACCGTCCACAAGGCTTCGAGTGCCCGACTGCGCCAGTCTATCTTCCGCTTCTTACGTTGCTTCAGGTCATGCTTACGCCTCCTTCTTTCAGCTCGGCTTTTCTTTCTATGCTGCCTGTCCATTTTGCGCAAATCCAGGCAGCATTGGTAGTGCCGAGCCATGCCTTAGCTGAGGTATCGTAGCATCCCCGCTAAGTTTCTCTCTCTATCATATTCGGAACTGTCGTCCCGTTGTTGGCGGCTATATAGCACGCCATTCTCGTTTCTCTTCTCACGCTCTTATCAGGAGGCGGCGACAAGTCTGCTAACCGCCTCATCCATAAGCTTGGATGGCGTCTCAAGCGATGCCCGTATCTATTGTTCTGACGAGTGTGCATGTTTTTCACCCCTGCTGTGACGCTATAGCGTTTCTGAACTGAGACCGATCGGTTCGTTGCATTGAAGAATGTAGTTGTTAGCATAGTTCTTCTCCTATCTGAGATTTCGGGTACCCCCCGCTGTCAGACAGAGGAGGCACTCAAGTTCGCCTGCAACTCGGTGGTCATCGGCAAACATGTGGTGATGCCCGCCGGTTGCCCCGTGCTCCGCTTCTACTTGGAAGAGCACGGCTACACGGTCTACGAAGTGCCCATGAGTGAGTTCATCAAGTCGGGCGGGGCGTGTAAGTGCCTCGTGCTGTACCTTTTGGAGCCAGTGAACGGCTAAGTCAGTCGGTACGCCATCGGCATCTCCTGTCGGGTACACTAATTTAGCCACGCTAAGTGATAGGAGATGACCATGCTGACCCGAGACCAGGTATTAGACGCGCTACGCCAAATCATAGACCCCGACCTGCACCGCGACATTGTTTCATTAGGGTTTGTCAAGGATGTCACACTCTGCGACGGTGCTGTGAAGGTCGTGATTGAGCTCACCACGCCCGCCTGCCCTGTGAAAGACCAGATGAAAGCGGAGGCGGAACGGCTTCTCGCCGCCTTGCCGGGCGTCACCGCTGTCAATGTGGAGATGACAGCCCAAGTGCGTACCCGCCCGATGGATCCACAAGACCTTCTGCCGGGCGTGAAGCATGTGGTGGCTATCGCCAGCGGGAAAGGGGGCGTGGGCAAATCCACCATCGCAGTCAACCTCGCAGTCGCTCTGGCACAGGCAGGTGCGAAAGTGGGGTTGCTGGACGCCGACATCTACGGTCCCAGTATCCCCAAGATGCTCGGCTGTCAGAACGAGAAGCCGCTGGTCGAATCGAACCAGCTCATCCCGATACGGCGTTATGGGATTTCGGTGATGTCGCTGGGCTTCTTGCTGGAAGAAGACCAGGCGGCGATGTGGCGGGGTCCGATTGTGGCGGGCACGGTGCGCCAACTGTTCGCCGATGTGCGCTGGGGCGACCTGGACTATCTGCTGGTCGACCTCCCTCCGGGCACAGGGGACGCCCCGATGACCACCGCTCAGACGGTTCCACTCACGGGCGTGGTGATTGTGATGACCCCCCAAGAGGTGGCTGCGACCATCGCAGGCAAGTCGGTCGCTCTGTTCCGTCGGCTCAACAGCCCGATTCTGGGGGTGGTGGAGAATATGGCGGAGTTTGTGTGCCCGTGCTGTGGCGAGCGCACGGCGATTTTCCCCGGTCCCGGCGCCCAGGTGTTCGCAGAGCGGCTCGGCGTGCCGTTTCTGGGGTCGGTTCCGCTTGACCCTGTGGTCAGCCGTTCCAGCGATCAGGGTCAACCCGCTCTGATTGCAGCGCCCGATTCGGCACAGGCTCAAGCGCTCCGTGCGATAGCGGGTCGGTTAGCGGCGGAGATTAGCATCGCTCGGTACGCTCAGGTCTGAGAGCGTCCGTTTCGGCGTTCGCGGGCTTTACGCTCCTGCTTGCGACGATACTCTTCGCGAATCTGCTCGGTGACGGTATCAAACGCCTCACGATGCGCTTTACGGAACTGCTCCAACGACTGCCGCACATCCTTCAGCACCACCCAGACCAGCGCGACCAGCACACCCAACACCACCAGCAGGTACGCCACCGCCCACCGGAGCCATAACCGCTTCGCCTCGGTGCCCTCTTCTGGCAGAAGGCGCATCAGCACAATCGCAACGGGGATCATCGCCACCAACACCCCCAGTAGGATGGTCATCCAAGTCCGATAGGATAGGCGTCTCATCATGCGCTATAGGTCGGGCTAAGGGCGGAGCGTCGCAGGTCTTGAATACCCTGAGCCAAGTTGGGCGCTCGGAACACGCTGGAGCCAGCCACCAACACTTGCACCCCAGCCTCTATCAACCGTCGGGCGTTCTCAGGGGCTACCCCCCCATCCACCGAAAGCAAGACAGGCAGGTTCCGTTCCCTAATCAGCTGCGATGCCTGCACAATCTTGGGCATTACCAACTCAATAAACTCCTGCCCGCCAAACCCGGGGTTGACCGTCATGAGCAGTAGGAGGTCAATCGCGGGCAGGACCATCTCTACCATCGCCAGCGGTGTGTGGGGATTGAGCGCTACCCCTGCCCCACAGCCCAACTCCTTAATCTGCTGAATCACACGGTGCAGATGAACACACGCCTCCCCATGCACTGTAATCAGATTGGCTCCCGCTTCGGCAAAGGCTGGGATGAGCTGCTCGGGACGCTCGATCATCAGATGCACATCGAACGGTAAGGTACTATACGGACGCAGAGCGGCGACCATCGGCGCCCCAAAGGTCAGATTGGGCACAAAGTGTCCATCCATCACATCAAAGTGAATCCAGTCCGCTCCTCCCTGCTCCAACGCCTGAACGGTCTCCCGCATCACTCCAAAGTCGGCGGACAGGATAGACGGCGCAATGTAGACGGAAGGTTGGCTCATTGGCGGATCTCCTGGGCTAACTGGTCATCGATATAGACACGGATTCGTACCGGACTGCCCTGCGCTTGGATAGGGATTTCATAGAGGCTCCCCCCCGCTTTCAGCTCATCGTAGACGGTGCGCTTCCCCTCCGCATCCTCGACCTCAATACGCACTTTTCGGTCGGGCTGGTCGCGCAAGTCCACTCGAATAACGAACTCGCGCATCGTCGCCGATGTTTGGGGCGTGGTGGGTGGGGGTAGCGTCTCTTCGGTTTGCCCTTGACCTTGACTGATGATGAGCTGCACAGGGTTCGAACGGTCGACTCGCGCCCCTGCTGGAGGCACTGTATTCACCACAAAGCCGAGCGGTACCGTGTCGCTATATTGCTCTTTGGTTGCGTCAGCGACGGCTAAGCCCGCACGCTCCAGTTCGGAACGCGCCTGCGATTCGGGCTTATTACGCACATCGGGCACAACGGTGAACCGTGAGCCTTTACTCACCCACAGCGAGACCTTACTCCCCTTCGGAACCACGCGCCCTTCGGGTGGGCTAACCGAATAGACCACACCTGGTGGGTACTGCTCGCTGTAGCCCTCCTGACGGACTTCAGGTTCGAACCCCATCTCGGTCAGGAGGCGGTTCGCTTCTTGGAGCTCTTTGCCCACCACGGGGGGTATCGGTCGGTCTTGTGGCGCCCACTGCAACGCCAGCCATCCCGCCACGCCCACAATCACAGCCACCACTACCAACGCCGCCATCACTCTCAGCATAGTGCGTAGCCAGCGGGGAATGTCTTCGTCCTCTTCCTCCTCCCTCACCTGCCGAGCGGGCGGGGCAACTGACACAGAGGCGGTTTTGGCTGCTGAGCGCGCAAACAGGTCGCCCGATACGCTGAGAGGGCTTTCCGAGCCGGGCAAATCGATGGGAGACCAACCGAGAGGCTTGCCGAAGCGGAGCGCATCGCGTACCGCTTTGAGGTCGTTGAGCAGTTTGAGCGCGCTCTCATAGCGTTGGTTTGGCTCCTTCTGGAGGCACTTCGTGATAATCCCCTCCACTGTGCGCGGCACGGCGGGGTTGCGCTGACGCAGGGGCGGGATGGGTTCGTTGAGGTGCGCTTCCGCAGTGAGCACAGGCGTGTCGCCCACGAACGGGAGCGAGCCAGTGAGCATTTCATAAAAGATGACCCCACATGCATAGAGGTCGCTTGCGGCGCTGGGTGCGCTTCCCCGAAACAGTTCGGGGGCTGTGTACCCGACCGAGCGCGCCTCGTGCGCCGTGAGGAGAATCGGTTCAGCCCGATACACCGCGCGCATCCCCACCCCGTTGAGCCACACATGCCATTCCGAACCGACCAGCACATTCGCCGGGCGCAAATCGCCATGCACCAGTCCCGCCTGATGCACGGCAACTAACCCTTCCACGATACCAATCATAATCTCCACAGCAATCGGCACGGTGAACGGAGCGGTTCGGCGAATGCGCGTCGCCAAGTCCAGCGCGCGAACAAACTCCTCCACAACAAACACCGTATGCGCGGCAGGTTCCCGCCCTGTGGCCGCGCTGGCCGAAGCAATGGCCGAAAG
>JBDNDR010000072.1:0-8334 GCA_046718995.1 Fimbriimonadales bacterium | reverse complement strand
TGGCGATGGAAGCCTGCGCCGAAGCAGGAATACCGTTCTTTGTGCTGGACCGGGTGAATCCCATCAACGGGGTGGATGTAGAAGGACCGCTCGCTGACCCCGACCGCCTCAGCTTCACGGCTTACCACACAATTGCGCTTCGGCACGGGATGACCGTCGGCGAGCTGGCTCAGATGTTCAACACCGAGCGCAACCTGAACGCTAAACTGACTGTCATCCGCTGTGAGGGCTGGAAACGTTCGGCTTGGTTGGATGAGTGCGGACTGTTCTGGGTGAACCCCTCACCGAATATGCGCAGGCTTCAGCAGGCTCTGCTCTACCCTGCCATCGGCACATGGGAAGCGACGAACCTTTCAGTCGGGCGAGGCACCGACACCCCTTTCGAAGTCGTAGGTGCGCCTTGGATCGACGGTCGACGCTTAGCGGGCGCCCTGAACGAACTCCCCACCAGCGAAGGTGCCCGATTCGTGCCGATGACCTTCACCCCCACCGCCAGCGTCTATCAGGGGGTTGCGTGTCAGGGCGTCTCCCTCTTCATCATCGACCGTGCCAAACTGCGTCCGTTCGCGCTGGGCATCGGGTTGGCATACACGCTCCGAAAACTCTACCCGCGTGAGTGGGAAGCCCAAAAGTCGCTTGGACTGCTTGCCAACCGAGAGATTCATGCTATGATAATGGACGGGGCGGAGCCAGAGCGAATCCTTCAGCGTGTGGCACGCGACGAGCAGGCGTTCCGGGCGCGGCGGGAGCGGTTCCTCCTCTACTGATTGGGGTAGAATCGAGCCGATGAAACCTATGCGTGCGGTCGGTTTTATCGGCTTGATGACACTGCTCCTCGTCCCCCTCATCGCTCTGCAGGCTCCCAAGTCGGAAAAGATTGAAAAGCGCATCTCGCCCCATGTGGTCATGTTCCAAGAAGTCTCTAAGGAGCCTCCGCTTGCGATTCAGGGCTTGCGTATCAGCCCAGCGCGTGGGGTGCGATTCCTTTCGGTGCTCGCCTCCGATGTCGTCACGAACGATAGCCCCACTCGCGGGCGCGAGATGACCAGCCGAGCCTCGTGGCGCTACCGAGCTTTGGGAGCCATCAACGCCGACTTCTTCGCCCCGAACGGCGACCCACTCGGCTTGAAGATTGTATCGGGCGAAATCGTCAGTGAAACCTATCCCGACCGCCCCGCCATCGGCTTTCTGCCGAACGGTCAGGTGGTGATGGGGGCACCGATGTTAGACGCTGACATCACCCGTCCCGATGGGGTCAAAGCCCAACTGTTGGGTCTGAACCGTCCCGCCAAAGCGCAGGGCGATATGGTGCTGAACACGAACTACTACGGCACAACCGCCCAATCGGAGGGGCGTGGCGTCGTGGTGATTTTGGAGGCACTGACCCGTCCTCTACGCGCCGGTCGGGTCGCTACGGCGGTGGTGCGGGAGGTTCGTGAGGGCAGTTCGGGGGTCATCCCTCCGACAGGCGGCGTGCTTATCGGCACGGGCGCCTTTGCCGATTTCCTGCGCCCCCTCCAGCCCGGCGACACCCTCCAAATCCGAACAGACTTCTCAGGCGAAAACGCCGAGCGGTGGCGTCAGGTGGAGGAGGCAGTTGCGGGGGGTCCGTGGCTGGTTCGCAACGGGCGTGCCGTGCAAGTCGAGGAGCATGACCAAGGGGGTTTCAACCGCACGACCTTCACCGAGCGTCGCCACCCGCGCACGGCGATTGGACGCACAGCACAAGGCGAGATTCTTTGGGTCACGGTGGATGGGCGTCAACCTCACAGTCAAGGCGCCTCGCTCCCTGAACTGGCGCAGATTATGGTGCGTCTGGGCGCTGTGGAAGCCATCAACTTGGACGGCGGCGGCTCTACCACGCTGGTCGTGCGGAACCTGATTGTCAACAGCCCCTCGGACGGGGTCGAGCGCCCCGTTGCGAACATGCTGATGCTGTTTGATGACACCACGCGCCCCACACTGCCCCAGACGGGCTACCGCCTGGAACCCCCCAGTGCAACGCTCAAGGTAGGCGACACAGTGCGCTTTCGGGTCTTCCGCAACGGTGAGGCGATCTCTACATGGAATGTCATCTGGGGCGTAAGCGGCGGGGTCGGCTTCGTAGACCAGTGGGGACGATTCACCGCCCTGCGTCCGGGTCGCGGCGCTGTGGGCGCGTTTGTGGATGGTGCATGGTTCTATGTGCCCATCACGGTAGAGGGCGAGCCAACCCCTCCTGCCAACGGTCAGACGGGAAGCCCTTAAACAAAATGGAGGTGCGGGTGGGAATCGAACCCACGAATAAGGGATTTGCAGTCCCTCCCCTTAGCCACTTGGGTACCGCACCTCTTGGAGTGGCTATAGTATACCCCGCAAAGCACGCCCAATTTCAACCAGCCTACACCAGCGCCACAAAAAACACCCGGTCAGAGCGATTGGTGGGCGGGTCTAAAGTGTAGGCATCGTAAACATAGACCTCGCTGAAGCCCGCCGCAACCAACATCGTCTCCACCTCGCGGTTGGAGTAGGCACGCTGGCAGTGAATCTCTTGGAAATAGCGTTCCTGTCCCTCTTCGCGCACCCAAAACTCCATCCGTACCGTGCAGAGGCGCGTGCTGGGGTCGTACTCACTTCGCCAATGATAGCGCAGTGGGGCACGCGAACGCCGGTTAGACTGGTCAAACATCTTCTCTTTGAACGCATACTCGGTATTGAGGTCAAAAATAAAGATTCCTTGCGGACGCAGGTGGCGGTAGACCCGTCTGAGGCACTCGGCGAAGCGTTCGGGCTGAATGATGTTATTCAGGCTATCAAACAGGCTCACCACCCCATCGAATGTTTCAGGTAGGTCTAACTCGCTGGCGTCCTGCACATAGTAGGTGATGGGCAGGTCGTGTTCTTGGGCTTTCTGTCGGGCACGCTGAATCATCGGTTCCGAGAGGTCTACCCCGACGGCTTCAAAGCCGCTGAGCACGAGCAGTTCGGTTAGGTTGCCCGTGCCACAGCACAGGTCTAACACCCGTTGAACCTCAGTGCGCTCGTGATGCTCCAGCAGTACCTCGATGTAGTGGAGCCACCAGAGGTACGGAATCTCGTGCATGAGCAGGTCGTAGTAGGGTGCGACCTGCTCAAACGGCTTAGACGCTGAAGAGGGAATCATCTAATCCCTGATTAACGCGTATATTGCTATTGACCGTGCGTCCCCCAAAGCGCTGGTCGGCATTATAGACTTCTATTCGGGTGGGGATCCAGATGCCGGGTGCCGACTGCACGGGTTCCTTGTGTTCAAAGCGGGCGCGGTATTTACCTGTACGGCTGTACCACACGCGTCGCACGATATATCTCTTTTCGGGTTCCATCCAGACGATGTGGCGGGCATCATCATCGCCGTAGTTCCACTCCAGTTGGAACACAGGGAGCACGACGCCATCCACGCGTTCCTCCCGGAGGAACTTCACATCGAGTTGGCGCGCCAGCGAGGGTGTGATGAAGCCAAAATCCAGAGAGGTCTGACGCTTGCCGGGCGAGTTAGACACATCCTCACGGATACGCTCGCCGGGTGCTGTGACCAGTTTAGTGCCTCCGTTGAGCACATAAGTAATACGCCTTGAAAGCACCTCCGACTCGAGGCGCAGTTTGAGAGGTTCCTTGTAGAACACTCTCATCCACTTGAAACGATAAGCATTGGCGAAGTCTTTATTGATTTTACGCAGTTCACCTAATCTCACCCCCTCCGCACGGGCTTCCATCTGCAGGTCGCGTAAACGGTCTTGAACCATCGTGCGGAAGTCCGGTGTCAACCAGCCCATCAATCCATCACCTCCATCGGGGGGATTATACCTTTAGACCGACAGCAGAACACCTTTGCGTTGTCGCTCCATCAGAAACCCTATCCTGAAAAATGTGTAAGTCTTTCGCATAATCCTAAATAGCCCAGCCCTGATTCGTGCCTTTTCAAGCCTTTATCGGTCACTTCAGAGTTCAAGGCATTACTCGGTAGGGGCTTCGGCGAGTTTTCCACACCCAATCACAATTCGATCCCCATCTATATAGAGGATCATTGTAATTATTGGGGCTGTGGAATTGTGGATAACTCGGTTTTTCGACCCGTCGGTCGGTATAATAGAGGGGGCACCTAAGGGCAATTTTGAGTTCAAAATGCACCTTTTGGGGTTTGACTTGTCGGTTAATTAGCCGAGCTAAGCAATTGTGGATAACTCTGTGGATCTACTGTGGATAACTTGTGGATAACTCGTGGACAAAGGGGGAAAAGGGGTTTTCCACACCGAGTTATCCACAATTTGTGGATAACTCCAGGCAGGCGCGGTAAGCCTCCAGAGTGCGCTCGGCAGTTCGCTCCCAGCGGAACTGTTGCGCCTGCTCTTGGGCACGCGTGCGCAGCCTCTCGGTGTAGGTGGGATTCTCAAGCAAGGTGAGGATAGCCTCTTTCCACATACCGCGTTCTGTGGGGGGGAGCAGGATGCCGCCCGACTGAACGACTTCGGGCAGTGCCCCCCCGTTCGAAGCGATGACCGCACAGCCACATGCCATCGCCTCTAAGGGGGGAAGCCCGAACCCTTCGTAAAACGAGGGATACAGGAACACCTCGCAAGCGTTGTACAGCCAGACCAGATGCTCATCGGGCACATAGCCCGTCTCTATCAGCCAGTCCGTATCACCTAACGCCTGGCGCGCTGCCCGAATCGCCTTCAGACCCCAACCCGATTTGCCCGTGAGAACCAGCTGAAGGTCGGGATGTCTCTCACGGGCGAGCGCCACCGCCTCAATCGCCAAAAGCAGATTCTTGCGGGGCTGAAGAACACCCACTGCCAGAGCAAAGGGAGGGCGTATCCCATAATGCTGCGCAACCCACGCCTGAGCCTCCGCTCTGGGAAGGGGATAGAAACCCTCAGGAAGCCCGTTCGGAGTAGCCACCACCTTCTCAGGAGGAAGCTGGAGCCAGTGGAGAATGTCTTCGCGCGAGGATTCGGAGACCGTCAACACCCGACACGCACGCCGACATGAAGCGGGCACCGACCAGCGCAACAGCAACCGATGCTTAAGGGGAAACCACCCCGGATTGATGAGAAAGGAGATGTCGTGAACGGTGGTCAACACAGGTATCTTGAAGAAGGGGGAGACTGCATACTGGGTATGCGCAAGGTCGCAGTGGTGCTGTTTGGCGAGCTTGGGGAACTGCAATAGGCTCCAGAGGCGCTCACTGTGTGCCGGGCGGATGACCTCTTCAAAAAGGGGCGACTCGGGGAGCGTGCCGGGTGGAATCGGACGGGTAGAGAACAGCACGAGGTGGTCTGCCTGAGGGTTGAGCAGAGTGCTGAGCGCGCTCAGTAGACCCCGCCAGTAGGTGCGGTCTCCTGTGTAGGCTCCTGTGAGCAGGCGGGCATCGATGGCGATACGCATCAGCTGAGGGGCTGTTTGGTCATAAGGCTCCACCGACGCGGATACGCTTTGGGGGTGGGGTGGGTCTTGGTGATTTCGGCGATGAGGCGCAAAAGGGTTCCCTGCTCGGTCTGGAGGGACACCTCGTGGAGGCGGAGCGAACCCCCCAGCTTCTGAGCGGTACTGTGCGCGTTGAGGATTTCGTCCCGTTCGTTCGCACTTTTGAGCGCAAGGGCAACACCCCCCACTTTGAGGAACGGCACCATCAGCTCCGCTAAGATGGGCATCTTGGCGACCGCTCGCGCCACGACGACATCGAACTGCTCCCGAACTGCGGGGTTATGCGCCCACTCTTCGGCGCGGGCGTGGATGGCGATAGCGTTCAGCCCCAGCTCGCTACAGACCTGCTCTAAAAATCGCACCGATTTGGCATGCGAGTCGAGGAGGGTCATCTGCAGGTCGGGGCGTGCAATCGCAAGGGGGATACCGGGAAGCCCTGCACCTGCGCCGATGTCCAGCACACGCGCGTTCTGGGGCAGTGAGGCGACGGCGAGCAAGCACAAAGAGTCGATTCCATGACGACCGACCGCTTGATGGGGTGGCACGCGGGTGAGGTTGAACTGCTGATTGGTCTCGTAGAGCCGTTCAAAGTAGCGTTCCAGTTGGCTGATTTGTTGGGGGTTGAGCTGGAGTCCCCACGATTCGGTTTGGTGTATGAGTGCCCAGTCGCCGATTTGCTCCTTCATCGGTGGATTGATGACCAAATGATACCTGAGCGATGTTTTGACCTCGCCCCCAACCCCTCTCCGCAAGCAGAGCGGGGAGTTTCACCTCACCCTGCGCCCCTCTCCGCAAGCAGAGGGGGGAGTTCGCACTGACCTCCCCCCGTCATGCTGAGCGCAGGGAAGCATCTCAGTGTTTCACCTCACCCCCAGCTCCTCTCCGCAAGCAGAGCGGGGAGCCATTCTCGCCATGCCAAACGCCTCCACCCCGTCATGCTGAGCGCAGCGAAGCATCTCAACAAGACCCTTCGCTCCGCTCAGGGTGACGAAGGGGGTTGCTCTGGCTGAGGAATACAGGGGCTGACGCACCATCCCACCCCGTCATGCTGAACGCAGTGAAGCATCTCAACAAGACCCTTCACCTGCGGCTCAGGGTGACGAATAGGCAGGCTCAGGGTGACGGAGGGGTATGGTGCAGGGCGACGGCGAGGTATTGCTCAGGGTAGCCCACCTACCGTCATGCTGAGCGCCAGCGAAGCATCTCAAACCCTTTGCCCCTAAACCATCGCGTTCCCCAGCCCGATAATTCTACGGGATGGCAGATGAAGAACGCACCGAACAGGCTACTCCGCGTCGTCGGCAGGAGGCACGCAAGAAAGGGCAGGTCGCCCGCTCGACCGAAATCAACGGTGCAGTCATCTTCTTGGCGTTCGTGCTTCTGATGCCCGTCGTCCTGAACTTGGGCGGCGTTCGCCTGCTCAGCGCGTTCCAGCACGGCTTAGCCCAAGCGGGCACGGCACGACTCTCCGACGCGCTCCTCTACAGCGCATTAGCCATCATCTTGCCAATGATGGCAGGTGCCTTTCTGGTCGCCCTCCTCACCAACGCCATGCAGGTGGGTCTCGTCCTCAGTGCCCAACCGCTCGCCCCCGACCTTAAGCGTATCGACCCCATCAAAGGCTTTCAACGGCTGTTCTCGCGTCGAGCAGTGGTGGAGCTGGTGAAAGCGGTGCTCAAGTTCGGCTTGATTACATGGGTAGCTTGGGGCGCTATCCAGAACCGAATGCCCGAGCTGGTGCAGGCATCCCAAATCGGCATGCCGCATGCCCTTGCACCCCTCGCCGACACGCTCTACCAAATCGGTCTGCGCGTCGGAATCTTGTGGCTGGTGCTGGCTCTGCTGGACTACCTCTACCAGCGATGGGACTTTGAGAAGAGTATTCGGATGTCGCGCTACGAACTCAAAGAGGAATACAAACAGACCGAAGGTGACCCCCATATCAAGTCGCGCCTTCGCCAGCAGATGCAGAAGATAGCTCGTCAACGGATGCTGAGCGATGTGCGCAAGGCGGATGTGGTCGTCACGAACCCGGTGACCTATGCGGTGGCGTTGCGCTACGACCGAACGAGCATGGGTGCCCCCCGCGTGGTGGCGAAGGGTAAGGGCTGGCTCGCTCGGCGCATCCGTGAAGAGGCACTGCGCTGGCATGTGCCGATTGTGCCGAACCCGCCCCTCGCACGGAGCCTGCACGCCCAAGTGGAAGTCGGGCAAGAAATCCCCTCGACCCTCTATCAAGCGGTGGCGGAGGTGTTGGCGTATGTCTATCGGCTCCGCCGTGCCCGACGCTAAAACCGCTTCGGGTATCCTTTGCGCATGCCTGAACCCCTGAACCAGATTGACCGTGAGGCTTGGCGTTTTATCAACTCGGTGAGCGTAATCACGGTGGCGTATGAGGGAACCGTCAACGCAATGAGTGCCGAATGGTGCGCGCCCGTATCACTGAAACCCCCACTGATTGGTGTGTTTGTAGGCGACGAACGCTTCACGCGCCACTTGATAGAGCAGGCACCCTACTTCGGAGTGAGCCTACTGGCAGACGACCAGGCGTGGATTGCCCGTGCCTGTGGGCGTCATTCGGGGAGCGAGGTCAATAAACTGGAGGCGTTCCGAATCCCCACCGAGCCAGCCCTCTACATCCCTGTACCTCTGATTGCAGGCAGTGCCGCCCAGTTTGAATGCCGTGTGATAGACCGCCGGGTCTACGGGAGCCATATGCTGGTCGTAGGGGAGCCTCTGCGTGCTGTGGGCAACCCTCACAAGCGCACGATGGCATATCACCGCGGACACTATTACACTCTGGGTGAAGAGCGAACACCTGAACCCCTCCCCTAAACGCGTGAGGAACCTACGGAGGGGGTTGCAAGTTTCACCTCACCCTGCGCCCCTCTT
>JBDNDR010000071.1:0-8386 GCA_046718995.1 Fimbriimonadales bacterium | reverse complement strand
AGCAGGTAGCCCAAACTCAGATAGCGCACTCCCAGATAGACCAGCGATACCCCCAGAAGCACCCCAAACAACGGAAGTGCAGGAACAGGGCTGGCAGATGGCACCAACCCCACGCGCCGCTTGACCCACAGCCAAAAAGGCAGTAATAGCCAAAGCACGACCGCCATCTCTTTACACAGCAGAGCGAGCAGGAAACTAACCCCCACCCCAACCAACCGCTTCCAGCCTGTGAGGATCATCTCCGAGAGCAAGGCGATGAGCAAGAAAGTGGTGGTCAGCAAATCATAGCGTGAGGAGACGAACGCCACACTCTCCACCAGCGCAGGGTGCAAACCGTAGAGTGCCCCAACCGCCACGACCGCCCAGCCCCTGCCAAACCAACGCCCTGCCAACAGCATCACCAGCCCAGTGTTGACCAGATGGATGAGGAGGTTCGCCAGATGGAACGGCATCGGGTTGTCGCCCCACAGCCAGATTTGAACCAGCAAACTCGTGAGGGCGAGCGGACGAAAATAGTTGGGCGAGAAGTCCAACGGCTGACGCACTGCCTCCAGCCAGCGCGTGGGCGTCTGGTAGTCTGGTCGGGCGTACAGGATCTGGTCATCGTCCCATACAAAGCCGAACTGGAGCGTCTGGAGGTAGAGGAGTGCGACCATCGCCAGCACGCCACCGGCGCCCAGCCACACCAGTTGATTTGACCTCATCTGCGTCCGAAACACGCCTAAGAATACCTCGTGGGGTATACCTTTCGCGTGTTGAGCCAATCGCGTCCTGAACGGCTGATTGTCGGGCTGGGGAACCCCGGCGAGGAGTATGCGGGCACACGCCACAATGCAGGGTTCTGGGTGGTGAGCCTGCTGGCACGCCGACACGCCATTCCACTGAAGACCCTACGCCACCACAGCAAGTACGGCATCGGCGCCATTCAGGGCGTGCCCGTGCTTTTGGCGCTCCCGATGACCTATATGAACCGTAGTGGTGATGCCGTGCGCGCCCTCTTGAAAGCCTACCATCTCACTCCCCAACAGATGCTGGTGGTGTACGACGATGTGGCGCTCCCCTTAGGTACTCTGCGCGTGCGGGCGGACGGCTCTGCCGGAGGTCAGAAGGGGATGAAGTCTATCATTCAGGCGTTGGGTACCGAAGCCTTTCCACGCCTCCGTATCGGGGTCGGACCTGCCCCGCAAGGATGCGACCTTGCCGATTTCGTGCTGTCGCCCTTCGACGAGTCCGAACGCCCCTTAGCGCGCCAGATGATGGAACTCGGTGCCGATGCCGCTGAGGCGTGGCTCACCCAACCGATAGAGCAGGTGATGGCGCAATTCAACCGGAGGTTCAGCACAGATGCCAGCTAAGGTGAGGCAAGAAGAGGGGTATAATACCTAAAGTATGGATGTAAAGCCTTCTACTGGCGAAGTGATATTGATTGATGGTTCATATGGTGAAGGCGGCGGGCAAATACTGAGGGCAGGGCTCGTACTCTCTATGTTGACGGGTCAGCCTGTACAGTTTAATAATATTCGGGCACGGAGACCTAATCCGGGATTACAGCCACAACACCTCACTGCAGTTCACGCGGCAGCGACGATTAGCCAAGCACGCGTCTCGGGAGCGATGATCGGTTCTTCCTCGCTTTACTTCGAACCGGGTCCTATTGAAGGCGGAGAGTTCCTGTTCAATGTGGAGGAAATCTCAGGTGCCGGCTCGGCAGGCTCGGTCATCTTGATTGCTCAGACCATTCTGCTACCGTTGGCACTTACAGGGCAAGCTTCCCAAGTAACCCTCTTGGGAGGTACGCATGTAGGCTGGAGTCCGGGCGCCGATTACCTCACCCAAGTCTACCTCCCGGCGATGCGTGAGATGGGCGTTGAGGCGGAGATCATGACGCGCTCGGCTGGCTTCTATCCGCGTGGCGGAGGTCAGGTCGTCCTGCGGGTCTCGCCCGCTACACTTCCCCTGCGCCCGATTCAGTGGACAGACCGCGGGAATCTCAAACAGATTACCTTGACCTTCACCCTGTCTAACCTTCCCGAACATATCCTCAAACGCGGTGAGCAATCGGCAGAGACGCTCATCGGTCTGCTGGGGATTCGCCCCGAATTCAAACACCAAATCTTGCCCTCGCGCGGGTTTGGATTGTCGCTGACACTGTCGGCGCGTGCCGAACGCGGATACGCTGGCTTCATCCGCTTGGGGCGCCGCGGGGTAGCGATTGAACAAGTCGTCGAAGAGGCGTGGAACGAGTTCGTCGCTTGGGCAAAGACCCGAACCGCTGTAGACCACTTCCTCGCTGACCAGCTGGTGCTACCTGCCCTGTTCGCCAGCGGACCAAGTGTGTGGACGACCTCCCGTGCCACCAGCCACCTACGCACCCTCCTCTGGCTGGTTCATTACTTCGTCAAAGCGCGCACGGAGCTGACACCGCTCGACTCACAAGGCGTTCAGGTGCGGATTGTGCCCGGAGAGGAACCCCTCTCTACAGACAATCACACGAATCACACATCGACATAGTAGCGCGCGTGCCATCCCCCGTCGGTCTGAGCCAACTCTAAACCGTGATAGGTCACCGACTTGACGGGGGCACCGCTCCACTCAATCGTATGGGGCGTCACGGGGGCGTACCGTGCCTCCGCTCTCAACCGCCAACGCTCCCCGTCCGATTCCACTTGAACATTCGGGAAATCGCGGAAAAGGTAATGCTTGACCTCAAACAGATAGACCAGCTCGTTGAGCCAGCGCACCAAAAGCATCTCCAGGTCGGGGGCTTCTTTCTCGATAAGAAGCGACTCGGTCGGGGGATGGCTTGCAGGGTCAATCATCAAGGCGAACATGCCTTCCGCACAAGTGATGAACAGGTCAGACAGCGTCTCAGCCTCCACCTCCAGCCCTTTGTCGGCGGTATGCTCCAGAATCTGGTACTTACCCATGCTGAGTTGACGATTCGTCTTGAGAGGCGCTCATCCTGCTGAGGAGGTCTTGGAGCAAGGCGGGGGGCACCGCTATTTTCAGCCCGCGTTCCAAACTGCGCCGCTTGAGGGCACCCTTGAGGCACTCGACATCACGACACAGGTAAGCGCCCCGCCCCTGAAGGCGATGGTCCGGGTCATACAACACGCTGTTGGAGCCGGGCAGACGCACAAACCGCAGGAGCGCCGATTTGGGAGCGGTGCGCCGACAAAAGGCACACCGCCGAATCGGTTGATGAGCCATCTTACGCGCTCTTTTCGCCCTTCGCAATCTCCTCTTCCGAGCGTACCTCCAGCTGCCAGCCGGTCAGCTGCTCGGCGAGTCGGACATTGACCCCGCCGCGTCCGACCGCTTGACGGAGCTGATTGTTGGGCACCACGACCAGCGCCGATTTCTTGGCGGTGTCCAGAATCACGCGGTTGACACGGGCAGGGTTGAGCGCATCGCGAATGAACTGTGCCGGGTCGCTACTCCACTCGATCACATCGATATGTTCGCCAAACAACTCGTTGGTGATGGCTTGCACACGCATACCTCGCTGACCCAGACACGCCCCAACCGCATCGATCAGCGGGTTCTTCGAGTGGACGGCGACTTTGGTGCGTTCGCCCGCTTCCCGCGCGATTGCCTTGATTTCCACATCGCCACTGGCAATCTCGGGCACCTCTTTGGCGAGCAAGCGTGCCACCAGGAGCGGCTCGGTGCGTGAGGCGATGACCTTCACATCACGCAGGCGCGGCTCACGCCCACGCGGGGTATCGGGAAGCTTCACTTCCAACACCAGCACCTTGAGGTCTTGACCAATCTCGTAGGTATCACGCGGACTTTGATGACGCTCCGGAAGCACGACCTCCACACGCCCATAGGAGAGCAGAATTTTAGGACCGATGAACCGTTCAACCCGTGCGGCAATCACATCCCCGACACTGGCGTTGAGCTCCTTGAGGGCATGTTCACGCTCCAGCTCGCGCAGGCGCTGGATAAGCACTTGCAGGGCATTTTGTACCGCAATCCGTCCAAACTCCTCGATCGGGGCTTCCAACTTGACGGTGTCGCCGACCTCCAAATCGGGACGGATTTTTTGCGCTTCCTCTAAACTAATCTGGGTATTTTCGTCCGTGACGAAGCCGACGACCTCCTTCTCAACAAACACCCGGAAGCAGTTCGGGGCATCTTGAGTGAAATGCGCGAAAACACGCGCATTATGGGGCAGATGCTGTTGCCGACGATAGGCGTTCGCAAACGCTGTCTCTAACGTCGCCAACAGATCCGCGTAGGGGATCCCACGCTCGCGTTCCAACTGCCTCAAAACCTCTACAATTTCGTTGCATTGCATTGTGTCTACCCCCTTGGGTTTAAAGAAAAGAGTGGGGGCACGCCCCACTCTTCCCTCACAAAGTGCCCGCTTATAGTATACCCGCTTCGCCCGCTAATCCCTGTGATGCAGTTGACGAATCGCTTCCACACTCTGGGGGTTCTCCAGCGCGCTCAGGTCGCCCGTCGGCTGACCCAGATAGGCGGAGCGGATGACCCGACGCATGATTTTGGCGTTGCGCGTTTTGGGCAGCTCGGGCACTGCATAGACCGCCTTGGGCATCAGCGGCTTGCCCATCCGCTCGGCGACCAGCTGGAGCAGTTCCTGCGCCAGCGTTGCGTCCATCGCATAGTTAGGACGAAGCACCACAAACGCCACCGCCGACTGACCCTTGAGCTCATCGGGCACGCCAATCACGCCCGCCTCAACGACAGCAGGATGCTCCACCAACACGCTCTCTATCTCCGCAGGACCCACTCGCTTGCCCGCAATCTTGAGCGTGTCATCGGCGCGCCCCAAGATGTACCAGAAGCCCTCCTCATCAATCTGGCTCAGGTCGCCGTGGTTCCAGACCCCTTCCCACTGGCTCCAGTAGGTCTCTAAGTACCGTTCGCGGTCGCGCCAGAACCCGCGTGTCATGCCGGGGTTCACATTCTTGACCACCAAGTAGCCCACCTCACCCCGAACGGGTTCACACGCATCGTTGACCACATCCGCATCCACTCCGGGCACCACCGTGTTGAAACTGCATGGTTTGAGCGGGCGCAACACGGTACAGCCCAAGATGCCCCCCGAAATCTCGGTGCCTCCCGAATAGTTGATGATGGGAGCGCGCCCCTTGCCCACATGGTTCAGCGTCCAGAGCCACGGCTCAGGGTTCCAAGGCTCGCCTGTAGAACCGAGTAGGCGGAGCGAAGCCATCGGGTGGCGGTCGGCGTACTCAGCGCTCTCACGCATCAGCGCACGAATCAGAGTCGGCGTGATCCCCAACACGCTAATCCCGTGACGGTCTACCATCTCCCACACCCGGTCAGGGGCGGGATAGTCGGGCGAACCGTCGTACATAAACACGGTCGCCCCCAGAATGAGTCCGCCCATAATCAGCCACGGCCCCATCATCCAGCCGATGTCGGTCAGCCAGCTGATGGTGTCGCTCGGTTTGAGGTCAAACAGATGATACATATCTTGCGCCGCTTTGATGGGGAACCCCGCATGCACATGGAACGCCGCTTTGGGTTTGCCTGTTGTGCCGGAGGTGTAAATCATCATACACGGTGTCTCGGAAGGGAATGCGGGCGCAGGGTAGTCCCCCGACTGCAGAATATCGGTGTATCGGACTTCAAAGGCAGGGTCAAACCGTACATCGGTGCGTTGGGCACGGTCGACCACAATCATCCGCTGGATGCCCGAATAGCCCTGCAAGGCAGTGTAGGCGGTCTCTTTCATCGGGACGATACGCCCGCGTCGGGGGAAGCCATCCGCCACGAACAGCCAGCGTGCCTCAGCGTCCTGGAGGCGAGTCTGCACCGGCTCGGGACCGAAGCCAGAGAAGAGTGGGAGCGCAATCGCCCCGATACGGCTCACTGCCAGCAGAGCAATCGCCACTTCGGGCACGAACGGCAAGAACAGCCCCACACGGTCGCCCGCCTGAACTCCCAGCGCCATCAGCCCGCGGCTCAGAGCGTTCACCTCCGCAAGCAGTTCGGCATAGGTGTAGCGGCGCTGAGTGCCCTCTTCACCCTCCCACACCAGCGCCACGCGGTCGCCATTCCCACGAGCGACATGGCGGTCTAAGGCGTTATAAGTCCAGTTCAGCGCGCCCCCGACGAACCATTGGGCGAACGGCTTACCTGCGCTCAGGTCTACCGTCTGGGAGTAGGGGGTGTGCCAGTGGAAGTCGATCGCCTCAAAAAAGGCGTGCCAGAACCAGTCGGGGTCGTCCACCGAGCGTTGGAGGAACGCCTCATAGGTCGGTATCTGATAGCGTCGCATCTGAGCGGTGAGGTTCGCCTGCTCAATCAGCCCCGCATCGGGCGTCCAAGCGATGGGTAAGTTGAACTCCTGCATAGGCTTGCTCCCTTGCACTATGGAGGATACCCGACCTGCGAGGGTGGTTCTGCGGCTGCGTCCCCTCCACTGCAGGTATAATTCTGTTAACCATGACCCTCACGATGTTCGTGTTTGTGGTGTTGATGATTGTCATGGGCGGTGCTATCGCCTACGCAGGGGACTGGTTGGGGCGGAAAGTGGGCAAGCAGCGCCTGAGCCTGTTCGGCATTCGCCCGCGCCATACGGCTACCCTCATCACCGCCATCACAGGGAGCCTGATTGTCGCCCTGACCACCTTGGGGCTGACCGTTCTGGACGAGTCGTTCCGGGTCTGGATTACGCGCGGGAACTTGGTGCTTGCCCAACTGCGCCAGAACGAAGCCCGCCTCCAAGAGATTCAACGCACGAACACCGAACTCGTCGCCTCACGCAAGGGGCTGGAAGCCGACCTCAAGACGACACGCGAATCGTTAGAGACCATCCAGCGCGAGTACCAAGTGCGCCTCCAAGAGGTTCAACGCTTAGAGCAGGAGGTCGCTACCCGAACCCAACAGCTCGCAAGCACCCGTTCCCAGATTGGAGGGCTGGAACGCCAGCTCAAAAGTTTGCGCCTCGTCAAGGCACAGCTGGAGCAACAGATTGCCTCCCTGCGTCAAGACATCGCTGCGCTGGAACGCCTGCAAGCGCTTATCCGCAAGCAGAACGATGAGTTCGCTGACGAGAACGCCCAACTCGCCTCAGAAAACGCTAAGCTGGAGAAGCAGAACCTCCAACTCGCCACCGAGAACAAGCAGATTCTGGAACGCAACAGGACACTTGCTGAAGAGAACCGCTTGATAGAAGAGCAGAACCGAATTCTGCTGAGCAACGCCACCGAGTACCGACGCCAGCTGGAGCAGTTGCAAACCTCCGTCCAAGAGCTCGTGCAGTTAGCGAACATTCGCCTAAAGCCGATTGGCGTTCAGGTCGGCGAGGAGTTAGCCCGCCTCAGCCTACCGCCCCGCCTGAGTGAACTGCGCGTGCGTCAAGCCTTGCAAGACCTATTGAACTTGGCAGACCAGACCGCCAAAGCGCGTGGCGCCAGCCCCGAAACGGGCACGCGCGCCGTGTTCATCCCCGAAAAACAGGTGCGACTCGTGAGCGGCGAGCAAGTCAGTGTAAACGAGACCGAAAGTTTAGAGACCATCCTCAATGTCGTGCGCACTTCGGGGGATGGGATTGTGCTGGTGGTGCGTGCGCTCACGAACACGGCGGCGGGTGAGCCTGTGCCCGTAGAAATCCACCTCTATCGCAACCGGAAAGTCTTCAGCGCTGGGGAAGAGATTGCTCGGATACGGCTGGACTGCCGCGATTCCAGCAATGTGTTGGGACAGGTGCTGGAGTTTTTGCAGACCACCGTCCGCACGCGCGCGATTGAGGCGGGCATGGTGCCCCGTCAAGAGCGCGCTGGCGCGATGCCCACCGTGGGCGAGACTGATACCCAAACACTCTCTCGGCTCCTCAACGAGGCGCGTCAGTGCCGTTCGGACACGGTACTCCTCGTGGTGCGCGCCGAGCGTGATACCTACGCAGGCGATACCCTCCAACTCAAATTTGAACTCACGCCAGCAGGACGCGGCTGAGTCAGGGCGAATCGTCTCCCCTATGGAACGCTTGCTTGGCGCGCATATGTCCGTCTCAGGCGGGCTGCAGAACGCGCTCTACGAGGGTGTCAAAATCGGTTGTACCGCGGTTCAAATCTTCACTGCCAGCCCACGCCAATGGCGCCCCACCACCGTGTCGGAAGCCGAAGCGCAAACTTTTGAACGCGCCAAACAGGAGACCCATATCCAGACCGTCGTGTCGCACGCAGCGTACCTTATCAACCTCGCCTCGCCCGACCCGGAGGTGCGCCGAAAATCGTACGAAGCCTATCTGGCAGAGTTGGTGCGTTGTGCCCAGCTGGGCGTGCCCTATGCCGTGCTCCATATGGGTTCACACCCCGATTTTGAGACGGGAATGACCTACCTCATCGAGAATCTGAACCAACTGCTCCACGAGATGCCCGACGGTGTT
>JBDNDR010000070.1:0-8440 GCA_046718995.1 Fimbriimonadales bacterium | reverse complement strand
GGTAGGGCGAACCCGACCCACCACCCTGAGCGCTTTCGTCCCGCCACCCAGAGCAACCTCCTTCGTCACCCTGAGCCGCAGGCGAAGGGTCTCGATGAGATGCTTCCCTGCGTTCAGCATGACGAGGTGGGGGCGCCCGCTGAAAACCCCACCCGCCACCCTGAGCAACCCTCTTCGTCACCCTGAGCGGAGCGAAGGGTCTCGATGAGATACTTCCCTGCGTTCAGGATGACGGGGGTGGGGCGCGTTCCTGCGAAGAGTGTTCCTTCGTCACCCTGAGCCGCAGGCGAAGGGTCTCGATGAGATGCTTCGCTTCGCTCAGCATGACGGGGTGGGGCGCGTTCCTGCGAAGAGTGTTCCTTCGTCACCCTGAGCCGCAGGCGAAGGGTCTCGATGAGATACTTCCCTGCGTTCAGCATGACGAGGGTGGGTGCAGTGCGGACTCCCCTCTCTGCTTGCGGGGCTGGGGGTGAGGTGAAACTCCCCTCTCTGCTTGCGGAGAGGGGCAGGCGGTGAGGTCAAACTGTGTGGCGACTACTACACCATCAGCACAGGATTCTCCAGAACACGCTTGAGCTCTTGGAGGAATCGCGCGCCAGTCGCCCCATCCAACACCCGATGGTCGCAGGACAAGGTGACCTTCATCTGGGCGCGGGGGACGATGGTGCCATCCTCCAGCACGACAGGAACCTTCTTGACTGCACCCACCGCCAAGATAGCGGGGGCAGGCGGATTGATGATTGCCGCAAACTCCTCAATCCCGAACATCCCCAAGTTAGATACGGTGAAGGTGTTGCCCGTCATCTCATCGGGGAGCAGTTTGCCCTCGCGCGCCTTCTGGACTAAGGTCTGCGACTCCTGAGCGATTCGGCGTAGGGATTTCTGCTCGCAATGGCGCACGACCGCGACCAGCAAGCCCTCTTCCACCGCAACCGCAATCCCGATATGCGCGCCACTGGGGTACACAATCTGGTTGCCCTCGTAGCGAGCATGAGCCACTGGATAGCGTTCCAACGCCACCGCACACGCCTTCACAATCAGGTCATTCACGCTGACCTTGACGCTCTCATCCGCCTGATTGACCTGCGCACGGAACGCCAGCGCATTCTCCATATCGATTTCCATCGTGAGGTAGAAGTGCGGGATGGTCTGTTTCGCCTCGGTGGTACGCTGGGCGGAGATTTGGCGCAGACGGTTGAGTGGCTCGGCACGCTCGCCTGCAGAGATGGGAGTCGGCGCGGGTGGGGCTGGCGGAGTGGGGGTAGGAGCGGGCGCAGGCGCTGAAGGCACTGCAGACTTCTGAGCCTCCAGATAGGCTAACACATCGCGCTCCACAATTCGCCCTTGTGGTCCCGTGCCCGTGATGAGGCTGAGGTCTACTTTATGCTCTTCGGCAATCTTGCGGGCAAGAGGCGAGGCTTTCACCCGACTGGGTGTGCCCTTGTCGGCAATCGCAGTCGGAGCAGGGGATGGGGGCGGTGCCGGTGCGGGCGACCCTTCCGTTTTGGCTGGGGGCTTGCCATCGGTCGATTCGGTGGGGAGGCTCTCACCCTCCGCCAAAATGTAGGCTAACGGGGTACTAATCGGCACGATTTGACCTTCTTGAACCCGGATACCCTTCAAAACACCCGAACCGGGCGCCTCAATCTCAATCGTGGCTTTGTCGGTGGCGATTTCGGCAATCGGTTCGCCCTCTTTGACCGACTCGCCTTCCGCTTTGAGCCAGCGAACCAGCGTGCCTTCTTCCATCGCATCGCCCATCTTCGGCATAATGATTGTATGCATGGCGGTTCCTCCCTTAGGCAGTCACTTGCTTGACCGCAGCGACAATATCGTCCACTTGGGGCACAGCGTGGCGCTCAAGATACTTATTGTACGGCATTGGCACATCCGCGCCCGCCACCCGCAGGATAGGCGCATCCAGTTCATCAAACGCATGCTCCTGGATTTGAGCGACAATCTCGGCGCCAAACCCTGCATAACGCCAATCGTCGTGAATCGCCACAGCGCGGTGCGTCTTACGAATCGACTGGAACACGGTCTCCCAATCGCAGGGCACTAAGGTACGCAGGTCAATAATCTCGACCTCAATCCCTTCTTCCTTGAGTTTTTCGGCGGACTGCTGTGCCAGGAGCACCCCGCGTGAGTAGGTGATGAGGGTCACATCGGTACCTTCGCGCACCACATTCGCCCGCCCGAACGGGAGCGTGTAATCCCCTTCGGGCACCTCCCCTTTGGTCAGGTAGAGCTGGGGATGCTCAATGAACATCACGGGGTTCTCGTCCCGAATGGCGGTCTTGAGCAAACCTTTGGCATCGGCAGGTGTGCTGGGGATGGCGACTATGAGACCGGGCGAGTGTGCCAGCCACAACTCGATGCTATGCGAGTGCTGAGACGCCAACTGTTTACCCGGTCCTGCCGGTCCACGAATGACCATCGGCACTCGGCACGCCCCACCCGACTTATAGAGGATTTTCGCCGCATGGTTCACGATAGCGTCCATCGCCAAGAAAGCGAAGCTCCAGGTCATCACCTCCACGACAGGGCGAAGCCCTTCAATCGCTGCACCGATAGCGATGGAGATGAAGCCCGGCTCGGAGATGGGGGTGTCCCAAACGCGGTGGGGTCCATATTTTTGGAACAGTCCTTCGGTAACACGGAAAGTGCCTTGATAACGCCCAATATCTTCGCCCATAAGAAACACGCGCTCATCGCGGTCCAGTTCCTCAGTGAGCGCATCGCGGATTGCATCACGATAAGTCTTGATTGCCATTCAGGTTAGCCTCCATACAGTCGTGCGTCCTTGCTAAAAGTGTACCCGACATCCTTCGGCTGGGCGTTTCTGCTAAGAAAAATCGGCGTGCATGCCGATAATTGCTCAAAGCGATGGCGGCGATGAATTGGCGTTGGGCACGAATTGGAGTCTGCCCACTTTCCGCACACACGAGGGTCGGCAGCAGCCCTCTACCCTTGAGGGCGAACCTGTTTGACCAGTGCGCCAGCTCAGCCGTGCTCCAAAGTGGGCTTCTGGTGGACTGGTTATTACCGGTAGAGATCCCGCTTCGGCTGGAACACTATGCGGTGCTGATTACGATTGGGCATAGCGAGCTACCCGAGGATCTAATACCCCGCTTGCGCCAGTTTGTGGAGGAAGGTGGCACTTGGATTGCGCTGGGTAGCCCCTGCAACCTGCCCGACCTGTTCGGGGTGGCACCGCAAACCCGTAGTGATGGCTCGTGGCGCACACTTGGCGAGGGATACGCTATCGGGCAGGGCATGGCTTCCGTGATACCCGAAGCGTGGGGGCAGTTGCACGCCTTCGGGGGAGTAGCCGTCCAAGCGGAGACAGCCCAAGTCTGGGCATACTGGCTCGACCCACACGCCAACGAAACGGGCATCCCCGCCGTGATGATGAACCCCTACGGCGCCGGGCGAACCATCCTGTTTGCTGTGAACTTTGGCGAGACACTGGCACGACTCCGAATGGGACGCTCGCTGGTGGAGCGTGCGGTACTACCAGGCGATGTGCCCGACGAGCCGAACCCCTACCTCCTGCGCGCCGATGATGCCACACGGCTGGACTGGTACTTAGACCGTGAGCCGTGCACCGATGGCATCCACTGCTTCTTGAAACCGGTGGCTGACCGCTGGATGGAAAGCCTCGTGCGCGCCGTGCTCTGGGCTGGGCAACAGAGCGGGTATGTCGTGCCGATGGTCTGGCACTACCCGCGTATGCTGGAAGGGTTCGGCGTGGTGAGCATAGATTGCGACCCTGCCCACGCCCAATACGAGAACACGCTCAGCCACCTCCTGACTTTGGCAGGGGTGCGTGCGACTTGGTGCGTGAGCGAGGTGGGACGCCAGACGAACTTCTACCGCGACCTCGCACGCAAAGAGCATGAAATCGGGTTGCGCTATGTGCCCGAAAGCGACACCTTCTGCCGAAGTAGCACCATCCAGAACCAAGTGGACACGCTCCGGCGGTTCACCAGCGTGCGCGCTATCACTGCTGTGCAAGTCGAGTCGCTCCAGTGGCGGGGCTGTAGCGAGTTTTTTGAACTGGCGGAGCGCACTCAAATCAAGACCGAACTGAGCCGCGGCGGTTTCTATCCCCAATCGGCAGGGTTCCTGTTCGGCACGGCTCACCCGTGGCAACCAATCAGTCGCTTGCGTATGGGCGAAACAATCCCGATTTGGGTTCTCCCGCTTCTGAGCTAT
Source organism: Fimbriimonadales bacterium (assembly GCA_046718995.1). Lineage (GTDB taxonomy): Bacteria > Armatimonadota > Fimbriimonadia > Fimbriimonadales > GBS-DC > CAKZQI01. Next base: position 4,222 of record JBDNDR010000070.1, on the reverse strand, counting down.
CGTGCGGTCGAGCGAGTCGGTACCGAGCAACTGAACCGAATTTTCCAAGCCACGCGGGCAATCAACGGCGTGTTCCATATCAGTGTTAGTCCCTTTGTGGCAAGCAATACCGCTTATGCCGATGGCTTCATGCGTTTGCTGGGCGCCATACGCGCTGAGGGCTACGAATGGCAGACGGCTTATGAAGTTGCCCAGTGGTGCGAGCGGCGTCAGGCGTTGCGCCACAAGCTGGTCAATATCCCCGACAAACCGCAGCTGAGCCTGCTTTCCGCCCAGCCGATGGCGCGACTGGGATTGCTCTTCTTCACCCCGATGATGGCGCTCGCCGAGTCGGGTGAACGCCAACTGCCCCTGACGCAGGCGGAACGGTACGGATTCCCCTGCCTGCAGATGGAGACCGACCTGGTGGAGAAGAGCGTGCGCGAAATCAACTTCCAAGCGGTTCAAATGCAAGTCGCATAGTCGGCACAGCGTAAAGTGTCCGCAATTCCTGCCTGCCATCAGGTACACTCAGGGTGGAGGGTACCACTATGGATGCAAGACAAGCGCTGATTGAAGGGCTGAATCTGGATCTCGCCAACGAATACCAAGCGATTATCACCTATATCACCTACGCGGCGACCGTGACGGGGATTTATCGCGAGGAGATGAAGGAGTTCTTCATGCGTGAAGTGCCCGAGGAGCTGCGCCACGCCGAGTTCCTCGCCAATAAAATCGCTGCGCTGGGTGGTCAGCCGACCACCGTGCCGATTGCCGTGCCTCCTGCAAGCAACCTCAAGGAGATGCTCCACAACCTGCACGCGGCAGAGGTGGACACGATTGAACGCTACCGCAAACGCCGTGAACAGGCAGAGCAGGTCGGCGACTACGGCTTGGTGAACGACTTGGAAGACCTCATTTCGGACGAGACACGCCACAAAGAATCGTTGGAAATGATTATTCGGGGTCTCTGAACCCTATCGTGGGTATCGGCTTAGCGCACTAAGCTGATACCCAGCTCCACTGTCAACACCTTGGCTTGTTGCGGGTTCGGGTGGTCTAAACCGAGAGTGAGTTGCCATCCGGGCTGGCGATACCCAATCTGAAGCGCAGAAGGTTCCACCCACACGATAGCCCACCAGTTCCGCAATTCGGTCAGCCCCACGCCCCACCGCCAGCGCTCTATATGCTCTGCGATCAGCGTGGAGCGGAGCGCTCTACCAACTGGTGCCACAACCCCCATATGGAGGTACGGTTCGGCAACACGCGAGAGCCGTTTGGAACGAGTGGTACCCTCTAACAACGGTGCCCCCCGCAAAAAGCCCTCACTGTCCGGCTCAAACCGATTCGCTGAGACCTGCGCCTCAATCCTCTGCACGCGTCTCACACTGCTGAATCCCCAGAGGTTCTCCACTGCGATACCCACACTCCAGCCGCTGTCCGAATGGGCAACCAGCATGACATCTAAGCCGAGGTGGAAGCCCCCACGCTGGTTCGGTGGGACATCGCGAGTGCTTTCCAAAGTGAGCCTCCCCACGAACTGGTCGCCTGACTTGGTGCCCACCAAGGTGCCTTGCTGAACACGACGCAGAAACGCACCCTGTATTCCTACTGAGTAGACCACATGCCAAGCGTTCTGTGCCGTCTGCCCTCGATAATCTAACGCGAATCGGCTGACTGCAGAGCGGTTGAGGGTTGCAGATACGGGATAGCCCGTGCTGGGGTCGAGCTGGTCTTGGTTCGCCTCCAGGTAGAGTCGAACTGCGCCATTATTGCCTTCATACGCTTCTGCCAGTTCCCAGCCATAGGTCAAGTGCCAATCACCCCATCGGACACGACCGCGATAGGCAGTGAAGCCAGTAAAGTAGCCCTCGTGTTGGGTGTACTGCGTTGTTTTGGGCGGGTCGGCAAGGAGCGGATGGACATTCGTTGCCCCTTCAACACTGAGGCTGAGTGCTGAACCGATGGTACTCCGTGTAAGCAAAGTGAACCAATCGGTGCTGGTATAGCGCGGCGCGAGACATACCGATTGGGTAAAAGCCACACATGCTGGAAGCCAACCCAGCAGGAGCAATCGTAGTTTATGCATCCGTGTAAGTGTGGGGAGGGGAAACACCCCTCCCCAGAGTTCAGGAGCCTATCTGCTCAGCGACTCGGCAAGAGCGACTGGAGGCTCTCAAATGAGTTGTCGTTGTACTTGACAATCACCAGGTTGCCCAGCTCCGACAGTCCGAGGCTGCTCGCCTTGCCAATCTGAGCGATGCGGGTATTGTCGGGTTTCCTAATCTCGCCTGAGAAGTTATCCTCGCCGAGGACGCCCTGCCCCGAAACGAGAAGCCGGAAGTTGGACGGGGTATGGGTCATCGCAAGTTGTGCATCTCGGAATAGTTGACGCTTATTGAATCGCCCATCCTGGCGCACATTAATCGGCGCCGTGATAGTCCCTTGCATCGCCTCTGAACCGAGCGTTATGCGCAGATTCTGCAAGCGTACCTGAGGTGTGGGAGCGTTCGGTTCAAAGCGCAACTCAAAGCTCAGCCCAATCGGACGACCGACGGTGGGCGTAGCCGAGCCGTTAGAGAGCACTATCTGCCCGCTTGGGAACTTGCTCAAGGGAACCCATTCATCGTCTCCGTTGCGGCTTGCCGTGCTGGCGTTGTCCCAAGTGGCGTTCAAAGTGCCAGTCAGCGTGAGTTTCGGTGAGCGATACTCCAGTTGTCCTGCGATAAGTGCAGGGTAATCTTGATTGTCGGTCTGATTAGGCACCAAGCGCATGCGCACACTGGAGAGGTTCATTGTGGTGTTCCGTGCCCGCACCCGAATCGCTTGGGCTTGGAGTTCCGCCGGTGCCATGCCACCCTCGCCCTCGTCAGTGTACTGAAGTGACAGATCACGGATTTCTATGGAGGTGGCAGGGTTCGTATCCAGAACCACCAGCAACGAATTTGCCCGTACTTGCACTTGCTCGCCATTTTGGGTTTCGGTGACGGCTTGAGTTAGATTAGACACATTCAGCTCACCGTATTGGCTGGTGAAGCTCCCTGTGAACGCCAGCTCGCGGAAGGAGAGTCCCTCGTCACCATCACGCGGGGTCAGGTTGAGCGTGCCGCTGAACTGGATAGGTTGGCGAAGTTGACTATCTCGCAAGGTGATGGTCGCTCTGAGTTGGGTTGGGCGTCCTTCGCTGTCTTTCCGTAGCACCTCCAGAACCGCGTCGTGTTGCAGGCTCGGGTCGCCAGCCTTTCGCACCTGCCCCGTGTATCGACCAGCGTCCGCTGTTAGCTCCAGTTCTTGCAGAGCGTTCTGGGTGGTAATACGTGCGGTCAACCCCTGAAATCGGTCGTTCGGGATGTTGTTGACAATCTCCCAAGTACGGTCATCAGTATTACCGATGCGCCGTATCAGGGTCTGATTGTTGCTTTGGTAGTGCTCATAGCGCCCAGGCTCACGACCAATCAGAGGCGGATAGCGGAACTCATCTTCGCTCATGACGGTGAGCAAGTACTGAAGTCCCCGACCGTTCACATTGTCCAGCGGTGTGATAACGCGTTCCTCTATCTCCTGCTCAAGTGCACGCAGGTCTTCCTCAAGGCGAAAGGTTTCCGAGTCGCCTATATTGAACGCCAACACACTGGTATCACGGAGCATCTGCATCATACTCTTGGCGACGGCGACATCGCCTTGCGGAGGCTCAAAATTCTGTTTGTGCTGAGCAATCCAAGTTCGCACGGGTTCGGCGATTGCCTCCGACAGTACACCCTCTGCCCACTGCTCAGAGAGCGTTTGACCTAAGATGGGAGTCAGGTTCTCTGCGTCCGCAAGCGCCTCACGGGTCTGGCGTACGAGCTCAGCAAACCCGTTGGGCACCAAATCGGATAGATTGTTTTCTAAGGCATGGCGAATTAGTTCCGCTGCGGCGAAAGTGGTGAACGGGTCCAGATCCGCACCAGTTACACCCTCAATTGGTGTGTTAATGCTGAAGGTCATCGCACGCACACGCTGACCATTTCTCACCTTCTCGGCAATAATCACCAAGTCGCGTCCGGCATAGGTCGCCGGCACCTGCAGGCTATAACGCCCTTGTGAGTCGGTACGCGTTGAAATCGGAAGCAGGGTCATCTCGGGAAACAGATAGACCTGAACCGTTGCATCGGCAAACGGAGCCAAGGTAGGGCTGTTCGGAAGCTGGACCGTGCCACTGATATTGAACGAACCACTCGGGGCTCCGTTTCCGCCACCGCCT
>JBDNDR010000007.1:0-17448 GCA_046718995.1 Fimbriimonadales bacterium | reverse complement strand
TGTTAGCACGATTCGCACCTGTGAGCGGGCTTGAGCGTTGAGCTTGTACCCCTCAGGCAACTGAATCTGTAGGGTTAGGGTGGGGGTGGTTCCGCCGAGCTCGATTTCGGGGCGTTCCACCAGCGAAACTGGGGCAGGCGCAGGGGGTTTCAGCGTTTCTAAGCCCTTGATGAGTAGGGTTTCCACGCGGCGGGTCTTGAGGTCTGCCACACGGATGAGGTGATTGTTTGTGTCGGCGATGTAGAGTTTTCCGTTGGCGTAGGTCAGCCCGCCCGGCTCGTCGAAGGTAGGTCGGTCGCCGTCGCGTGCCCCTTCTTCACCTGTGCCCAAGAAGGTCGTGATTTCGCCACGCGCTAAGTCGATACGCTTGATTTTGTTATTGTAAGTATCTGCCACATAGAGGGCGCCTTCTGCGTAGACCACCCCGAGCGGATGTTGGAGCCGTGCTGAGCGTCCGATACCGTCGCGGTCGCCGAACTCGAAGAGGTCGCCCCCGACAATCGTGTCCACGCGTCCGTTGGGCGACAGGTCTGCCGAGCGGATACAGGAGACCTCGCTATCGGCGAAGTAGAGCTTCTTGCCATCGGTGGCTAAACCGGACGGCTGAGCGAGCGCACACAGCGAATGCGGTGCGTCGTAGCATGCCTCGCGTCCCGTGCCCGCATGAGGCTCCAACTCCAGCGTTGTGGGGTTCATCCGCCATAACTGGTGCGAGCCAGCCATAGCGATGTAGAGCGTGCCGTTGTGGAGCAGGACATCCCAAGGGGAGTTGAGGGCGGTTTCGCGCCCTTTGCCGGGACGAGGCGGATAGACACGGCTCTGCTCACCTGTGCCGCCAATCGTGAGCACGGTGCGCTTTTTGAGGTCTACCTTGCGGATGGCATGGTTATCGGTATCGGCGATGTAGAGCGTCTCGGTCGCAGGGTCAAACGCCATACCCTGAGGATTGCGGAAGGTCGCCTTCTCGAAACTCCCATCATCCATCCCGGGCTGACCCGAACCGATGACCGCCTCCACCGAGTTATCCTTGAGTGAGAGCACAATAATCCGATGGTGGTTCGAGTCGGCGATGAAGAGGCGCTGGGTCTTCTCATCGGCGTGGACTTTGCCGGGAAAGTTGAGTACGGTTCGGGGTTTGCGCTCCCGCTCCAACTTGAACTGCAGGGGAGTCCGGTCAAGTTGACCACGCGCTTCAAAGTTGGCAATCACCTTGCTGATAGCTTGGTCAAAGATGTCGTAGATGCCCTCGCCTGAGTGATAGCCGACCACCTTACCTTGCGGGTCAATCAGAACCAAAGTGGGCCACGCCCGAACGGCATACTGATCCCAGATGACCATCTGGTTGTCGTTGACCACAGGGTGCTCAATTTCATAGCGCAGGATGGCTTGGCGGATGTTCTCGGTCTCTTGTTCGCCGAAGAACTTCGCCGAATGAACCCCGATGACCACCAGTTCGTTGGCGTATTTGCGTTCCAGCTTCTTCAGGTCCGGGAGGATATGCATGCAGTTGATACAGCAGTAAGTCCAGAAATCCAGCAAGACGACCTTACCGCGCAAGTCGCGCAGGCTGAGCGGTCGGTCGGTATTGAGCCACTGGAGACCTTCGGGGAAATCGGGGGCGTTGACTCTGCCTTCCATCATCTGATTCTCCTGTTCGGTAGCGAGTTCGGGTTGGGGGCGCGCGAAAAGCCACCACAGCCCCACCAATAGACCGCTGAACACTGCCACCATGCTGATAAGAACGACGGTTTTCATATGGTTTGTATTGTACCTGCGTGGATACAGCATTGTGGAGCCTGCTGGAGGCTCTCGGCACGATGGGGACTGCCGTGTGAGCCTATTCCAGCGTTTGCCCCGTGATGCGGCGGTAAGCTTCGTGGTAGCGGGTGCGTGTCTGCTCCACAATCTCGGTTGGCAGGGGCGGGGCAGGAGGTTGCTTGTCCCACTGGAGCGTCTCCAGATAGTCGCGGACGAACTGCTTATCGAAGCTCGGCTGGGGCTTGCCCGGCTGGTACAGCTGGGCATCCCAGAAGCGCGAGGAGTCGGGTGTGAGCGCTTCATCGATCCAGACAAGCCGCCCCTCCGTATCAAGCCCGAACTCAAACTTAGTGTCCGCCAAGATGACCCCCCGCGCTTTGGCATAGGCGCTGGCGTGTTGGTAGAGTGTTAGGCTGATGTGGCGCAACTGCTCGGCACGGTCGCGTCCGACGAGGGCGCAGGCTTGTTCGAACGAGATGTTCTCATCATGTCCCGATTGGGCTTTGGTGGCGGGAGTGAACAAGGGTTCGGGGAGCGCCTCGCACTCACGCAGACCCGCAGGCAGGGCAAGACCGTGTAGGACAACGGGGTGCGATTCGCCCCCTGCTTGGCGATACTCTTTCCATAGGGAGCCAGCGATATAGCCCCGCACGACACACTCCATCGGCAAGGGTTGGGCATGGCGCACCAGCATCGAACGCCCCTCCAGTAGGTCGCGGTAGGGGCTGGGGTCAGCGACTCCTGCGGAGCGCAACGCTTCGGCAATCGCGTCCCACTCGGTGCTTATCATATGGTGGGGTTGGATTGGTTCCAGCCTCCGAAACCAGAATGCGCTGAGCTGGGTGAGGATACGCCCTTTGTCGGGGATGGGCGTGGGTAGCACGACATCGAAGGCTGAGAGCCGGTCGGTGGCAATCATCAGCAGATGCTCGCCACACAGGTAGGTATCGCGCACCTTGCCCCTGTGGTGCAGGGGGAGCGGTAGGTCGGTCTGAAACACAGTTGGCACAGAGGCTTATTTCAAGACCCGAACGCCGACTCCTGCTGGGGGCGGTGGAGTATGTCGATGGCTATGCGCGAGTATACGGAACACTCTTTCAGTGGGCAGGAATCAGCGCTTTTTATGGAGTATATATCATCAGGTGGTGAGACGCGTGTGCCGGTGGACACGCTGGCTTCGAAGTCGGTACGGTGTTCGTTGGGAAGACGCAGAGGATATTGTGCAAGAGGTGCGGGTGTGCTTACTGGTTCGCTACCTTTCTGAAGCCCCTGACGCAGAGGAACAAGCACTTGCTGAGCACATCGACAGCGTGCCTGAGCCTTTATTCAAGTGCATGCTTCACGCACGGTTGGTCGATTTTCTGCGTCGCGCCCGACGAGAGGCAGACGCCTATGAAGCCTTTATGAGTGCGATGTCTGTTGAGCGTATGGAAGCCGATTGGATGGAACCACTCTTAGAGGCGCAGGTAGTGGCGGCATTTCCCGAAAATGCCCAGATGATTGCCCAGCGGGTGAGCGAAGGGTATTCGTGGAGCGAGATTGCCCAGCAGATGGGACTCAGCCAAAGTGCAGTGAAGATGCGGTTTTGGCGTGGTGTTGCGCATGTTCGACAGATTTGGGGGATTACTTGTGACGATTCGACTGACTCGGACGATAATTACGGTGACCGTTTACAAGAGACGGTCAGACCTAAGGAGGTGTATGATGCTCAAGCGACGGACTGTTCTGATGGTAACAGCATTTGCGCTTGCGGTAGCGAATGTTGTGATGATGCCCAACACAGCCGAAGCACTCTCCGAGATGGTCGGGGGGGGGGGGGGGGGGAAGGCAACGCTTGTGACTCCCAACCTTAGTGGCGGCTGTGGCGGTGGTACGCCGACCCTCTTATCCCCCGAGGAAGTTCGCCAACAGTTGGAACAGAATGATAACGCTCGGGGCGACATGGACTGGCAGCAGAGGCGACGCCCCCCAATTAGAATAATCCCGATACCATTACCATACCCTAGACCAATCCCGGTACCAGTCCCTAGATTCCCCCCGCGACAACCCGATTGTCCTCCTTGTCAGCCGACACGGCATCTCAAGAGTAAATGCGATTCTTCCAATTGCCGCGTTGGTAATAGTACAGTGCACTACACAGAGATCTTCCAACGCTATAAACTCGTTTATAATTGTGGAGGTGGTACTGTTTATGTATGGTGTGAAGGGTGGAAGCCTACTGGACAGTGTCCTTGTACTGCTACCAGTCCAGCCCCTCCTTGTGTTACTTCTGGTCAAGTCCCGTGTAGACGGCATATTCCCGGTGTTGGTATGGTTGACTCCGACCTGCCGTAGACGATGTGGGGATGGGGTTGTAGCCCTATCCCCCTCAAAGAATAATGATGAAACCCAGATCAGGTACATCGGATAGCACGAAGCGGTTGATAGCCAGTATCGTACTTGGGATGCTGGTCACCCACCTGTGCGCTGGTGCCTTGGACTGGCTCTACTTCACAGTGCGCTCTGCCCTTGTGCGACGCTACCTCATCGAGGGGTACATCAACCGCAAAGGGGTCGAGTGGCTGATGTACGGTCAGGTCGAGCGTGTCATAGAAGATACCATAGACGACATCATCAGATTTTTTCAGTGGGGCTTTTTCCCGCATTTGCTCTCGCTTTTCCTTTGGGCACGCTTGCTGTTTGGGGGGCTGTGGGGGGCGTTGATAGAGAAGATGCCGATACGCGCCGACTTTGCCACACGGCTTTGGATGTGGGTATCGTGTCTTGCGTTTCACCTGCCGGGCATCTTTGCGGTTCGCCACAATCTCCACACGCCTATTCAGGTGGAGGTGATTTTGGTCAACATCATCGGTTGTATTGTGGCAGGTGAGTGGATGTTGAAACGCCATCGGGCGTGGACGGAACGATTTCTTCGGTGAGGTGAATGAGGATGCGGAACAGACGATGGACGGAACGAGCGCTGTCTCTGTTTGAGATTCTGGTAGTGGTAGCGATTATTGCGCTGTTGGTCGCCTTGTTGTTGCCGGTGGTGCATCAGGCGCGTAAGCGTTCGCATACCAGCAGTTGTATTAGCAACTTGCGCCAGTTGGTGGTGGCGGCGACGATGTACCGCAACGATTACGGGGAGTATCCGTTGCATTTGCAGGTGATGACCAGTTATGTGAAAGACCCGCGTATCTGGATATGTCCCAGTGAGCCGATGCCTCAAGACCCTCAGAAAGTAGGCGAAGCAGTTCCGCCCCCGCACATGCCCCAGAGGATAATTACTCCGTACTACTTCTATACTGACATTTCAGCGAACTTGTCAACGCGCGTCAGACGCCGACTACATCACGAGCCTCGGTTGTGGGTAGTTTATGCTGCTCGTCGCTTACGGGAAGCTGACCCCAATCACGGGCTGTTCGCCTGTGTTTTGCACGGGGAGTTCAAGCCTCTCATACCCAGAAGACCTTATATCACCCACCTTGAATATCAGGGTCTAACCTTGCGTGCGTTGCAGGACGGTTCGGTTCAGCGGGTGCAGACGCAGAGGCGCCTCTACAGCGATGGGTCTACATCGGTGCGTGACTTGTGGCCGATGTTCACCGATGCGCCCTGTCCGCCTGAGTTTTGCCACGAGGAGGATTATTGACACGCAGGATGCTGGAGTGGCAGATGCATCGTGGATTTCAACTGACCTTGGTAGGCACGCACTTGTGGTCAGGGTCAACACGCTGTGGTCAACCGTTATGGAGCGGGAGGCTGAGCGTTTATTCAGACGCCTGCTCCATACGCTGTTGGTTGTTGACCTTCGGCGGTGCGCAGAGCGTGGGGCGAACGCTTCTAAGGTTCGCTTAGCCTTTGTGGTTGCTCGGACGAACTATGAAATCCAAGCAGGACACTACGGATAGAACGAAGCGGTTGATAGCCAGTATCGTACTTGGGATGCTGGTCACCCACCTGTGCGCTGGTGCCTTGGACTGGCTCTACTTCACAGTCCGCTCCGCCCTCGTACAACGCTACATCATCGACGGATACATCAACCGCAAAGGCGTGGAGTGGCTGATGTACGGCGCTCTCGATAGTGTCATAGAAGACACCATAGACGACATCATAAAGTTCTTTCAGTGGGGCTTTTTCCCGTCTTTGGTATCGCTTTTTTTCTGGGCACGCCTGTTGTTTGGGGGATTGTGGGGGGTGCTGGTGGTGAACACGGCGCTCCGCGCCGATTTTGCCACACGGCTCTGGATGCTGGTCTCGTGTCTTGTGTTTCATCTGCCGGGCATCTTTGCGGTTCGCCACAATCTCCACACGCCTATTCAGGTGGAGGTTATTCTGGTCAACATCATCGGGTGTCTTGTGGCAGGGGAGCTGATTGTGCGGTATCATCAGGTTTGGGTGGCTAAACTACTGACTCAGCTGAGGTGAAGAGCGATGCAGAGAAGACGACGCCCGGAGTTGGGATTGAGTTTGGTAGAGCTGCTGGTGGTAGTGGCGATTATTGCGTTGTTGGTTGCGTTGCTGTTGCCGGTGTTGCATCAGGCGCGTAAGCGTTCGTACACCAGCACCTGTATTAGCAACTTGCGTCAGTTGGTTGCGGCGGCGACGATGTACCGCAACGATTACGGGGAGTATCCGTTGTATATGGAGGAGATGACGGGTTATGTGAAGGACTCGCGTCTCTGGATTTGTCCTGCCGAACCGACGCCCGAGTACCCTGACAAGGTTGCTGGGAATAGGCGTCCTCCTCATGTACCTAAGCGGGTAGTCACCTCGTACTACTACTTTACAGACCTTGTGGCTAAACTTCAGCGAAGGGTTGCTCTCGATTTGTATCAACGTAATCAGTCGCTGGAAGTCTACACGGTTCGGCGATTGCGGGAGGCTGACCCCCATCACGGGCTGTTTGCCTGTATTTTGCACGGGGAGCGTGAAGCCATCCGATCCAGAAGACATTATATCACCCACCTTGATTATCGTCGTGGTTTGACTTTACGAGCGTTGCAGGACGGTTCGGTGCAGCGGATACAGACGGAAATGCGCAGTTTGCGCGATGGGTCTGGGGCGGTGCGCGACTTGTGGCCGATGTTCACCGATACGCCCTGTCCGCCAGAGTTTTGCCACGAGGAGTACTGAGGGTTGCTGGCGGATGCAGGTGGACTTCGGTTGTTTCATCTTGTGAGGCTAACTAATCCGCTCCAGCCCGCCCAGATAGGGTTGGAGCGCTTCGGGTATGCGCACGCTTCCATCGGGCTGTTGGTAGTTCTCTAAGATGCCCGCCATCAGGCGCGGGGTTGCCACTCCCGAAGCGTTGAGCGTGTGGACGAACTCAGGTTTGGCAGTGGCGTCGCGTCGGAACCGGATGTTCGCTCGGCGCGCTTGGAACTCCTCGAAGTTGCTACACGATGAGACCTCCAACCACTGCTGGGTGCCAGGCGACCAGATTTCTAAGTCGTAGCATTTGGCGGCGGCGAAGCCCAAGTCGCCCGTGCAGAGTGCCACGATTCGGTAGGGCAGTTCCAAGCGTTGGAGCACCGTCTCCGCATCGCGCAGGAGGCTCTCGTGTTCCTCGTAGGAGGTCTCGGGTAGGGTGAGTTTGACCAGCTCCACCTTATTGAACTGGTGGAGTCGGAGCAACCCGCGCGTTTGGCGTCCTGCGGCGCCCGCCTCGCGTCGGAAGCAGGGGCTGTAGGCGACATGGTAGAGGGGCAACTGCTCGCCGCTTAGAATCTCCTCACGGTAGAGGTTCGTCACGGGCACCTCGGCGGTGGGAATGAGGTAGAGGGGGTCGTCTTTGCAGGCGTACATCTCCTCCTCGAACTTGGGGAGCTGCCCCGTGCCGACCATCACTTCGGGGCGCACGAGGAAGGGGGTCCAGACCTCTGTGTAGCCATGCTCTTTGGTGTGGAGGTCGAGCATAAAGTTCAGCAGGGCACGCTCTAAGCGCGCGCCGCGGTCGGTGTAGACCACGAAGCCACTTCCGCTGATTTTGGCGCCGCGCTCGAAGTCGATGAGTCTTAACTGTTCGGCAAGTTCCCAGTGGGGCTTGGGTTCAAACGCCATCGGGTGGGGTTGACCGCCCCGACGAATCTCCACATTCTGGCTGGCATCGCTTCCGATGGGTGTGGTTGCGTGGGGGATATTAGGGAAGAGGTAGAGCAGGTCTTCGCGCTGTTGTTCGAGGGTGCGCTTATCGGTCTCTTTTTGTTTGATTTCGTCGCTGAGGGTGCGCAGGCGTGCCAGGAGCGGTTCCACATCTTCGCCTGCCTTTTTGCGTTGCGGGATCTCTTTGGAGAGGCGGTTCTGTTCGGCGGTGAGGGTTTCTACTTCGGTGGTCAACTCGCGCCAGCGCTGGTCGATTGCGAGCCATTCGTCTACCTTGCTGGGGTCGTCCCCGCGTCGTGTCAGTGCTTCCTTTACAATTTCGGGTGAGTTGCGTATCAGGCGATAGTCCAGCATAATCTCAATTGTACCGAACGGTAGGGCGATGGGCTATAATTGGGCTATTATGAAATCGCTCCCGAAACGGGTGTACGGTAAAACGGGCGTTCGGATGCCCGTGCTGGCGTTGGGTGGTGCGGGGATTTTCTACAACAGCGCGAACCGGCGACAGGGCGTTGAGATTATTCGTGAGGCAATCGAGTCGGGCGTGGAGTACTTGGATACCGCTCAGCAGTACCGCGATAGCGAGGACATCTTCGGCGAAGCGATCGAGGGCATCCGTTCGAGAGTCTTCCTCAGTACCAAAAGCGACAAGCGGACATACGACGGTGCCAAACGCGAGTTAGAGAGTAGCCTCAAACGGCTGCGAACCGACCGACTGGACCAGTGGATTGTCCACCATGTCTCTTATCCTCACGAGGTAGACCAGCTGTTCGCCAAAGATGGGGCAATGCGCGCTTTTCAAGAGGCGAAAGAGCAGAAGGTGGTGCGCTTTCTCGGCGTTTCGGGGCATAACGACCCTGCCGTACTCATGACGATGCTGGAGCGATTCCCGTTCGATATGGTGCTGTTCCCACTCAATCCCACGGAGGTGCACCATCCCAAGAGTTTCATGGGCGACTTTTTTAAACTGGTGCAAAGGCAGAAGCTGGGCTTAGCGGTGATGAAGGTGATGGGGGTTGGGCGTCTGGTGGGTGCGAATCGGCTCACGGTTTCGGAGGCGGTGCACTATGCGCTGAGCCATCCCATCCATACGGCGGTCATCCTGTGCAATAGCCTCAAGGAGTTGCGGGAGGTGGTAGAGGCAGTGCGTGAGTTCAAGCCGCTTAAGCCCGAACAGTTGCGCGCGTTGGAGGATCGGGCGCGCCCGCTTACTCAGGAGATTGCTGGCGTCTATCACACCTGGCCCTGAGGCTCCTCCCACTGGCACTGCGCCATGATAACGCGCCCTTCGGCGTTGAACGGAACCCCCTCGCTCTCTAAGTGAGCGCGCTGGAGGCTCGCCAGCATCGGGTCGCGTCGTTGGATCCGCAGTGTGCCGTCCGCGCCGACCACCCGCCACCAGGGCACATCGTCGGGTGCGAACGCCATCCAGCGTCCGACTTGGCGTGCGCTGGGAATCCCACACGCTTCAGCGACCTGTCCGTAGCTGAGCACCTTGCCCTTTGGGATTTGGCGCACGAACGCATACACTTCGTCTGCTCTTGACATCGCTCTTGCGAATGTGCTATAATACACACGATGTCCTGCCACCGTGTGCGCTGGGTGCAGTGGCTATGCATGGTGTGGTTGTCCCTGTTTTTATGGGGCAACACGGTTCACTCGCTTATGCACAGCCCCCTGCACGGCGAGGGCGATTGTATGGTCTGCGTGGTACATAAGGTGCCCACGCTCGCCGACGCACCGATTCGGCAGGCGGTTGCGGTCTCCTCTCTGTTGTATCAGCAGGCACCCTCACTTCACGAGTATGCCGCGCTGATAGCCCTTCCTTCGGTCTGTTTTCAGCCGCTTATCCCCCGCGCGCCTCCTGTGTAATCGTCTCCGACTCTTACGGCACACCCCTTGATGACTGCGCATTAGCGCGCTGTTGAGTACAAGCACCTCTGGTGTGCCTATCGCTTTGATATTCCCAACGCTTATAGTAGGAGGTTTATATGAAACGATGGTACGCTGTCGTCCTTAGTGCGGCAATAACATCGGTAGCTGTAGCGAGCCATGATAACGACTTGCTCTTCGGTGAAGAGAACGGGCAGGTAGTGGTTATTCAGCCCACTCCCCATCCCGTTCGCACGATGTCAACGGTGTTCGGCTCATTCATTCTGGATGTAGGCATGGACTTCTACTGGGAGCCGAACACAGGCTTAGACCACCTAAGCTTCTGCCGAGTACAACAAGTTTGGATTACGCCCGGATTGCAAGCCACCAAGTCGGGATTTGGCACGGTGTTCTGCGCTTCGGGCTGTCCGAACTTTTTCGACCTGCCCACCAATGGCACACCCCACCACCACTTCATTTTCGCGGTCAGTCAGCCTGGGGTTTATGTGTGGGATTTGCGTGCCGTGAACGCGCGTGCGCGTGATGGTCGCCTCCTTGCCGATATGGCACAGCCTTACCGAGTCTATATGGTGGCGGGTACGGTACGCCGCCTATTCGGCTCGGTGAGTGCGCCGAACTATCAGGGCGACCTCTACAACCTGCCCTTGACTGTTCAAATTCGCCAAAACGGAACGGTGGTTGCTCAGCGTAGCCTGCCCCCCAACATCACAGCGGTTCACCACTACATGGTGGGCTTCACCCAATCGGGCGTTCACACCGTTGTGGCGAAGCTGGATAAGCACCTCTCCCGCCGAGCGGATAACTTCAACCTGTCGAGTGCACATCGACTGGACTGGACTTTCGACACGGCGGGCGATGTGAACAACGATGATGTGATCGACGACGCCGACCTGTTGCAGGTGCTGTTCGCATTTGGCTCCAGCGACCCTGCCAGTGATGTGAACGGTGATGGCGTTGTGGACGATGCCGACCTGCTCATCATCCTCTTCAACTTCGGAGCGGTTGGCGAAGGGTCGCAACCTTAGAAAGGAGGACACAGATGAAACGATTATTGACTTTCGGACTGAGCGTAGCGTTGATGATGGTGCTGAACGACGCAATCGCACAGCACGACCATGACCACGAAGAGGACATCCATCTTGGCGTTCACGATGGGTTTGCCGCGGTGGTAGAACCTGAAGAGCTCGCTATGCCACCTTACAAGATGGAGCGACTCTTCGAGGAATTGATACCGGGACTCTACGGTGTTGATCAGGGCTGGGACTTCCACATGGAAGGCGGAACACCCCAGCTGCGCCGTGTGACCGTGTTGCAAGTCTTCATCTCCGACGGTTTGAGTGGTGTGTTAGAAGGCGAGGCGGAGGCGCTGTTCGGCAACGGTGCGCCTGGCGTCTGGACGCTGGAATGGGACGACTCAGACCCTGAAGCGGTGCACCAGCATATCGTGTTCGCCAGCAACACCCTGCCCACCGAAGACAACCCGCTCCTGTTCCAGTTCCGCTTGGTGGACGCAGTGGCTTGGGACGGCACTGCCCTGCCCGACTCGAACCTCACCTACACGCTGGAGTTTGTGCCCGAGCCGGCTTCTCTGCTTGCCCTGAGCGCTGGGTTGGGCGCGTTGGCTTTGCGGCGACGAAGGAGCTTGCGCTCATGAAGGTGGCGTATGTCTTTACCTCGCCGCGAGCCGCATCCTACAAGTTGGGGCAGATGATCCTGCCCCAACTGGAAGCGGGTACTCATGGCGTGGAGGTGGTCGGGATGTTCTTCTTTGACGACAACACCTTCGTCCTGCGTCGGGGCGACCCGGTTGGCGAACGCCTTGCCAAAGTCGCCCAAGAGAAGAATATCCTGCTGATGATGTGCGATATGTGTGCCTTAGAGCGCAACCTGGCTAAGGGGCAGCCCCGCTGGTGCGACCCCGACGGGCGTGGGCGCACGGAACCTGCCGACTGTGTGCCCTACGATACGGTTGCGGGCGTGCAGGTCGGCTGTTTCCCCGACCTCTACGCCGCTCTGGCAGGCAATCCACCTGACCAAGTCATCAGCTTATGACACAGACCTGCAACTCATTGAAGGCGACTGCCACCGCAGGGACATCTTGCTCCCGGTGGGGCAGTCGCCCATTTTTTAGGAGGCAGATAAAGATGATGTCTCGCAAAGGTTTCACTCTAATTGAACTACTGGTTGTAATCGCAATCATAGCCATCTTAGCGGCAATCTTGTTTCCTGTGTTTGCTCAAGCGCGTGAGAAAGCCCGTCAGACCCAGTGTCTGAGTAATATGCGTCAGATGGGGATTGCAGTGCAGATGTATGTTCAAGACTACGACGAGCGGTTCCCGCTGGATAGTCACACTGGCACGAACGCTCCCTGGGTCTGGCTCAACACGCTCCAGCCGTATGTGAAGACCACTTTACTCTACCGCTGTCCGAGCGACCCGAGTGTCAACTGGGAGCGTCCGCTGCCCGGCTACCGGAATGTTCGGCGCACTTCCTACGGCACCAACTATTGGATGCTCCCCCGCTACGACGACTGCACAGGCTACAACAGCCTCGCTTCGATCCAGTCGCCTGCCAATACCATCTACATCGCTGAGATGAAGGAAAACGCTACTGGCGACCACTTCCATCCTGCGATGTGGGTCTGGCCCAACAACTGCGGATACTACGAACCCCAGCAGGAGCTGGCGATGATTTGGCACAACGGGGGCACGAACTATACCTTCGTGGATGGGCATGCCCGATGGTACCGGTTTGAGCAGACCTGGACCCCCGACGGGCGCATCGACCTGTACGACCCCCGACGGTGAGGACTTCAGCGGGATTGACATACCCTCAGCGCAGTTCGGCATAGCGACCGTTCCTGTAGAATGGGAACGCTATCCCACTCCTACAACCGCAGCGGAAAGCGGTTGGTAGGAGTTTCTTTTCATGCCCCGAAACCTACAAGGTGTCCAACGGAGGAACCTATGGAGAGCGCATTCTTCGGTTTTGAGATGCCCACCCGCTTACTCTTCGGGGCGGGCGCGGTCGGTAATCTGGGTTTTGAGTTCAGCACCAACGGTTGGCAGAGCGCACTGATTGTCACGGACGAAGGCGTCTATAAGGCAGGATTGACCCAGCCTGTAGAGAGTCAACTGCGCGACTTTGGCGTGCGCTATGAGGTCTACACGGGCGTCGTGCCCAATCCCACCATCGCCAGCATCGAATCCGCCGTGCCGATGGCGCAAGACAAGGAGGTCGTAATCGCAGTCGGTGGCGGGAGCGTGATGGACAGCGCCAAGCTCATCAATGTGATTCGCACCTTCGGCGGTACCGTGCGCGACTACGAAGGTACCGATACCGTGCCGGGACTCTGTAAGCCCCTGATAGCGATACCCACTACCGCAGGCACAGGGAGCGAGGTGACTTTTATCTCCATGTTCACCGACCCTGCCCGCCACCAGAAGATGCCCGTGTTGAGCCGGTATCTGGCACCCCATATGGCGATTGTAGACCCCGAGATGACCCGTCGCCTGCCACCCAGCGCCACCGCCCAGACGGGTTTGGATGCACTCACCCATGCGGTTGAGGCGATTGTTGACCAGCAGGCGAACCCGATGTCGGATGTGTTGGCGTTTGAGGCGATTCGGCTCATCTTCCGCTATCTGCCCCGTGCGGTCAAGAACGGGGAAGAGGATATGGAAGCGCGCTCGGCGATGGCGTTCTCCGCAACGATTGCGGGAGCGGCATTCAATAATAGCATGGTCGGCTTAGCCCACGCGATGGCGCATGCGATTGGCGGGCTATACGACCTGCCCCACGGGCTGTGCTGTGCGATGGCGCTGCCGGTGGCGATGCATTTCAACTTGGAGAGCCGACGCCAGCGCTTTGAGCAGATTGCTTCGGTCATCGGGCACGCTAATATAGAATCTGAAGCCGTGCCGATGCCCGGTGCCTCTCTACAGGGGTTCATCTGGGACAAGACCTTCACGGCGGAGGATAGCGTGCTTGCAGTGCGCCAGCTGATGACGGAGGTAGGAGTGCCCGCCCACCTGATTGATGTCGGGATTGAGGTCTCCGAATCGGATTTGGATAAGCTGGTGGAGTTGACGATGGCGGACGGAAGCATCCTGTTCAACCCAGTTCTGCCTGAGCCGGAGCAAGTGCGCGAACTGCTACGCCATATCGCCACCTACACGACAGAATAACCTTCGAGCCGACCAATCGCAATCGCAGACTGAGGCGGAGGCATCTGGGGCTGATGACAGGGTATACTTTTGTCTATGCACCAGGTGCCTCTGCCGATGGATGAGCCAGACGAAAAGGCATCGCCCCCTGCCAGTAATACCGACGCACTCCTGTTTGGGGCAGACCCGACCCCACGCATCGTGGCGGTGGAGGCACGGGGCACGACCATTCGGCTCTATCAGCGCGAGGGCGACACCATCCGAAACCACGAAGAGCCGTTCCAGCCCTGGCTGTTGAGCGAGCAGGCGATGACCCTGCCCGGTGTGGAATGGGAGACTCTGCAGGGCGATTTGGGCGAACGGAAGGGACTGCGCTACTTGGCACGATGCGCAAACATTGAGGCGTTCGAGAACCTGCGTCGGGCAATTCGCGAAACGAACTGGGCTACGCTGGTCTTCGGTTCCCTCGTGCGGCAGTACCTGATGATGACGGGCAAGACCCTCTTCAAACAGATGGCGTTCCATGAGCTGCACCGCCTCCAACTGGATATTGAGACGACCACCCTACGCCCAGACCAGCCCGATGCGAAAGTGCTGATGGTTGCCTTGAGCGACAATCGGGGCTACGAGGAGGTACTCTTCGGCGAGGAGCGCACGCTACTGACACAACTGGCAGAGCGAATCCACCAGCGAGACCCCGATGTGATAGAGGGGCATAACCTGTTCGGTTTCGACCTACCCTACTTGGCGGAGCGTGCCAAGCGATGCCGCGTGCCTTTGAACTGGGGGCGTGATGGCTCTGAACTGCGGTTCGGCTCCAAGCGGGCTTGCATCATCGGGGCGAACAGCCGAGACTTTGTGCCCGCATTTGTGGAGGGGCGCCATCTGATCGATACCTACTTAGCCGTCCAACGCTACGACATCGCACGGGGCGCCCTGGAGAGCTACGGTCTCAAAGAAGTGGCTCTGCAACTGGGGTTCGCCAGCGACGGGCGCACCTACTTAGACCGCACTCAAATCCCCACCCTCTGGGAACAAGACCCCGACCGCGTGCGCGAGTATGCACTGGACGATGTGCGTGAGACCCGTCAGCTGGCGGAGCTGGTTCTCCCAACTGAGTTCTACCAGTGCCAGATGGTGCCCGATACCCTCCAGAACTTAGCGACCATCGGCACTGGGGAGAAGGCGAACCTGCTTTTCCTGCGGGCGTACCTGCACGCACGCCACACAATCCCCCAGCCCCAACCGTCACGCGACTATCCGGGCGGCTACACCGAAGTGCGCGAGATAGGACTGCTCCAGCATATCATCAAAGCCGATGTAGAAAGCCTGTATCCAAGCCTGATGCTCCATTACGGATACAAGCCGTCCGCCGACCACCTGAATGTGTTCTTGCCGATGTTGGAACGGCTCCGCCAGCGGCGTCTTGAGGCAAAAGCGCGCGCTAAGCAGACCTCCGGGCTGGAGGCGGAGTATTGGGACGGTCTACAGGGTTCCTTCAAGATTCTCATCAACTCGTTCTATGGGTATCTGGGTGCGCCGTTCCACTTCAACGATTACGCCGCAGCGGAAGCCATCACGCTCAAGGGGCAGGAGCTCGTTAAGCAGATTGCTGAGGAGATTGAACGGCAGGGTGGGAAGGTGATAGAGATAGACACTGATGGCGTCTACTTCCAGCCCCCCGCCGGCGTGAACAGTTTGGAGGAGCAGTATGAGTTTGTCAATCGGGTGGGAGCCATCTTGCCGGAGGGCATTCGGCTCACCCACGATGGGCACTACCGCGCCATGCTCTCCATCAAGACGAAGAACTATGTGCTTCAGGACGACCAGGGGAACCTGATATTCAAGGGGGCTTCTATCCGCTCGCGTGCCGATGAGCGATTCGGACGCGAGTTTCTCAACCGTGCTATCCAGTGGCTCCTACAGGGTCAGCCCGAGAAGGTCGTGGAGGACTACCAGCAGTTGGCGCGCGCTATCCTAAACGGCGAGGTGCCGATTGAAGACCTTTGCCGACGCGAGCGCATCACCGAAAAGAGCCGCCAGAGCCACCATCCACTCTATAAGCTGGCAACGCGGTTCCAAGTGGGCGACTACATCATGGTCTATCGGCGGGTGGATGGGAGCCTCGGACTGCTGGAGGAATACAATAACGACGAAGACCGCGCCCACTATGTGGAGAAGCTCTACAAGTTCGCCAGCCGACTATCAGACCTGTTTGAGGATTTTGACCGCCTGTTCGCCAAGCCCCAAACACTCATACAAGAAGAAAGCCAGCCCAGTCTGTTCTGAAGGCTCTTAACATTGGCTTAACCTGCGCAGTGGGTAGAATTCTGTACTGTGGAGAAGACCTTTTCAGATGCGCTAAAGCCGACGCCTCAGGTGGAACCGCCTGCTCGTGTGGTTGCTCATCAGCTCAACCTATTCTACGGCGATTTCCACGCACTCAAGGATGTCGACCTTGAGATCAAGACCAACTGCATTACGGCTCTGATTGGTCCCTCGGGCTGTGGGAAGAGTACTTTCTTACGATGCCTCAACCGAATGAATGACCTTATTGAGGGCGTCAAGATTACTGGTACCGTGACGCTGGACGGCAAGAACATCTACGACCCAGAGGTGGATGTGGTGGAACTGCGTAAACGCGTGGGGATGGTGTTCCAAAAGCCGAACCCGTTCCCGATGAGCATCTACGATAATGTCGCCTACGGTCCGCGCATGCATGGTATTCGAGATAAGCGCATCTTAGACCAGATTGTAGAGACCAGCCTGCGCCAAGCGGCGCTCTGGAACGAGGTCAAAGACAAACTCAAACAGTCGGGGATGGCGCTTTCAGGGGGTCAACAACAGCGCCTCTGTATCGCCCGCGTGTTGGCAGTAGACCCCGAAGTTATCCTGATGGATGAGCCGACTTCCGCCCTCGACCCAACCGCCACCTACTATATAGAAGAGCTCCTCACCGAACTCAAGAAGAACTACACGATTGTTATTGTGACGCACGGGATGCAACAGGCGGCGCGTGTCTCGGACTTTACGGGCTTCTTCCTCAACGGGGTGCTCCACGAGTACAACACTACCGAGAAAATCTTCACCAATCCCGACAAAAAAGAAACCGAGGACTATATCCGCGGGCGTTTTGGCTAAACCACAACATCGGGTATAGTAGTGGTGAAGGAGGCGCACGATATGGATATCAAACTGATTGCGCTCAACCAGATTGTGGAAGACCCCGATCAACCGCGCAGAGGCTACGATGAGGAGAGCCTGCAAGGATTGGCAGAGAGCATCCGACGCTATGGTCTCATTAACCCCATCACCGTCCGACCCTTGCCTGATGGTACAACCTACCAGATTGTCACGGGCGAACGACGCTGGCGCGCAGCGCAAATCGCAGGACTGCGTGAAATCCCCTGTATTGTCAAAGCGCTTGACTTAGAGAGCGTTACGACCGAGCAGTTGATTGAGAACCTCCAGCGTGAAGACCTGGCACCGATTGACAAGGCACGCGCCCTCAAGCAGCTCAAGGAGAGCCGAAAACTGACCCATCGCG
>JBDNDR010000069.1:0-8497 GCA_046718995.1 Fimbriimonadales bacterium | reverse complement strand
GCGCACAGGCGCATCAATATACTCCTCCAGCTCGGCGAACTCTATAATCTGGGGGAGCCGTTGGGCAACTTGTCGGCGTGTTAGCCCCAAAATGACCCCGTTGAAATAGATGTTTTCTATGCCCGTCAGGTCAGGGTGAAAGCCTGCACCCAACTCCAAGAGCGGTGCGACGCGCCCGTTGACCTGGATATGACCGCTGGTGGGTAGGTAAACGCGTGCGA
Organism: Fimbriimonadales bacterium; assembly: GCA_046718995.1. Classification (GTDB taxonomy): domain Bacteria; phylum Armatimonadota; class Fimbriimonadia; order Fimbriimonadales; family GBS-DC; genus CAKZQI01. Next base: position 8,276 of record JBDNDR010000069.1, on the reverse strand, counting down.
TGATGCCCAGCAAGGTGCTTTTGCCAGAGCCGTTGCGTCCGATGAGCGCGACTGTCTCGCCCTGATGGATAGTGAAAGTCAGGTCGCGTAGGGCGGTCATGCGCTCGATGCGCTTGGGTAGGAACGAGAGCAGAAGCCCCTTCAGCGAGGAGTAGGGCTGATGGCTCAGCTTGAACTCTTTTGTGAGCTGGGTCGCTTGGATGGCGATGGTGTTCGGGTTCATGGCAGTCCACTCTGGGAATGTACAGGCGAGAGGGGTTTGCTCGTAGGGGCAACATAGCGCAACGGGTTCGTCAACCCCCTCCACGCTATGGGGAAGGGGATGGCGTTCTGAAAAGCTGGAGTCCCCTGAGCGGTGATAGGCTTCCTACGAAGGGGACAGACCGTTTTAGGGACCGTCGCCACCACGCCCGCCCGTTCCGGGTGCGCCGCCTCCTTGAGGCTGTTGTTGACCGGGACGTGCCGGTCCTCGGCGCAGGCTATTGTCCACATAGATGCCCCAGCTATAGCGCACGGTGTTGCCTGCCCAGTCGGTGGCGATGAGGGTCATGGTATGGCGTCCGTCGGGGAGCGGTTTTGCTGTGCCACCCGAACGCAAGCTCACCGTAATCTCACCCAGCGATGGCTCGTATTCTATGGGCAGAGGCTCGTCGTTTAGGAGCCATTGGACTGAGTCGGGACGGATACCCGCGCCATCATCACGCAGACGCGCGGTGAACTCCAGCGGTAGTTGACCCGACATCATTTCCCCGATGCCTGGCACGGTGCGCAACACTTTGGGTTCTGCGCGGTCTACCCAGTCCGTGCTGAATGCGGTTAGGTTGCCTTCACCTGTGGCTATCAGCACGCCGCTGGGGATAAACACCGGTTTGCCGACGATTGCAAGGTAGGCGATACGGCGGTTATTGGCGTCCAGCGTCCCCTCCGGCGGTCGCAGGGTGTAGAGCCACTTGAGTTGACCTTCGGGAATAGAGTAGACCAGCACCGTCCCGCGCCGCGTTGCGACCCAGAGGTCGCCGTTGTGGATTATGGGGGCGCCGAGCGGTTCATAGCGGAGTTCAATCGGCTCGCGGTCGCCTGCAATAATCCGCCCGCTGTGGTCAAACACCACGATTCGGTTCTCGCGGGTGGTAACAACGATGTGGTTCTCATCGGCGGTGGGGGCGAGGCGTAGTTCGGTGTTGAACTTGCGCGTCCAGCGCGGTGAACCGCTGGCAGGGTTGAGCGCAATCAACAGGTCGTTGGAGGTCACATAAACACTGTTGTTGGCATAGACGGGCTGAGAGTCGTAGTTGGGGGCTGGCAATCGGAAGACCCAGCGCCGTCGTCCTCCAGCCGTAGTGATGGCGTGAACCTGACCGCCGTTGGTACCGAAGAAGAGAGTCTCATCGGCAAGCACGAGCGCGCCTGCGATGAAGTCGCCCGCGCGGTACGGTTCGCGCCAGAGTGGCTCACCCGAGCGGGGGTTAAGCGCGTAGACTTCCCCGCGCCCCGTGCCGATATAGAGCGCCTCATCGGTCAATACGGCGCGTGCGGTGGGCGCACTATCAGCGGTGAAGACCCAGCGCAGGCTCCCGGTCTGGATGTCCAGCGCCAGAACATTTCCATCACTTGCCCCGATGTAGACGAGTGCGTCGCCTTCCACAGGGTGCCCGAGAATAGTGGCGTTGAGAGGGGCATCGGCAGGATATTGCCATTTGAGCGTACCCGTCTCACGGTCTACCGCATAGAGGCGGTTGCCGCAGGCGTAGTAGATGGTCTGCTTGCCCACGCCGGGCAGGGCAGGGTTATTCGGGGCGGGGTTGCCGAAGAATCGCCACATCGCTGTCGGGGTCTGAGCCACCGCTACAGCCGTCATCAGCCCGAGTAGCCACACCAAAATCCGTTTTTGCATTCCTACCTCCAAAAATCGGTCGATTCGCTGGTTCCGTTAGGTTTCCTGCGTCGGTTATACAGAAAACGAGGTTCCACATCCACACTGGCGCTTGGCGTTGGGGTTGTGGAATTGGAAGCCGCCTCCAATCAGTTGCCCTGTGTAGTCTATTGTGGTGCCTGCCAAGATTTTGGCGCTTTTGGGGTCGATGACCACGCGAATGCCGTCAAACTCGGCGGTGAGGTCATCAGGGCGAACCTGTTGGGTGGGCATCATCACATATTCAAACCCCGAACAGCCTCCTGACCGCACGCCGATGCGCAGATAATCGCCCTCTCGCCCCTGCTTCTTGAGGATTTGCTGAATCCGCAGGAGGGCACGCTCGGTCAACTGTACAGGGAAATCGGTCTTCTCCATCGACGCTCACCGCTGAGATTATACCTGAGCCGGTCAGGGGTTGACATCCCCGTCTTTTTGGGGGTATACTACCCTCGCTTTGCGACGAGGTCGCAGGGCACGAGCATCACCAAGGAGGGATAAACTATGGTCAACATAGTTCGTATAGGGCTGAGCGCCCTACTCGTGAGCCTGATAGTCGCAGCCTCGGCGCAGCAGAAAACTATACGCTACACGGTGCGCGAAGGGGACAATCTGTTCACCATTTCGCGCAAGTTCGGACTCCTTTTGCCTGACCTGCTGGCGGTCAATCAGTTCCAGAATCCCCACCAACTGAAGCCGGGCATGGTCATCAATATTCCTGTTAAAGGCACGACAGGAACGAAGTCGCCTACCACCCCAAACCGCACTACTTCAGTCAAGTCGGGGTGGGCAGAAATCAATAAAGACCGTATCAACATCCGAAAGGGACCGGGCACCCACACCGACCGCATCACGATTGTAGACCGTTGGACGAAGGTGCAGGTGCTCTCCCGACAAGGTGAATGGAGTCAGGTCAAGCTTCATCCGAGTGGGCGTGTTGGATGGGTTCTGAGCCAATATCTCAGCCCGACCACTCCGCCCAGGCAAGTAGCCAGTGCCAATCGTCGAACCCAGCGGTCATCGGAGCGCAAGGCGACCGCGCAGAAGGCTAACAGCTTGGCTCAGCGTCGTCAGCCTTCTCGCTCGTCGGCAATCGCTTCGGTGAAGGCTCCCAGCGACCGCACTCAGGCGATAATTCAGCGGGCGATGGGTTATCTGGGGCACCCCTATCGTCGGGGTGGCACGAGTGCGCGTGGGTTCGACTGCTCGGGATTCACGACCTACATCTTTCGCCAGCACGGCATCCAACTCCCCCGCACCTCCGCTTCGCAAGCGGGCGTTGGCAAGCCGGTACCCCGCAATCAACTCCAGCCTGGCGATTTGGTCTTCTTCCGTACGCGCGGACGGCGAATCTCCCATGTGGGCATCTACATCGGTAACGGCAAGTTCGTTCATTCGTCGAGCGCGCGGGGGCGTGTGCGCGTGGATACCCTTAATAGCGGGTATTATTATCAGCGATACGCAGGAGCGCGACGCGTCACGAAGTAGTTCTGCACGGACGCTGTAAGGCTGCGACAACGATGCCCCTGCGCCTCTGCAGGGGCTTTTCACTCTCACTGAGGGGGCAACGATGATTCGCTTATTAGACCTATCAGGCTGGCAAGGCGACCCCGAGTCGCTTTATGAGGAGGTGGTGTTCCCCGCACCGCCAACCGATCGCCCTTATATTTTCACCAACACGGTGACCAGCTTAGATGGCAAACTGGTACTGGGCGACCTGGGCAGTAGCGCCAAGGGCTTAGGGAGCGCGGTAGACCAGCGCCTGATGCACCGACTGGAAGCCCGAGCCGACGCCGTACTCATCGGCAGTGGCACCCTGCGTGCCGACACCCACCTGAACTATCCAGAAAAGCTCTATCGGGCGGTGGTCACGACCAGTGGCGACATCCCCGTGAACCACTCGTTTTTTAGCGGTGCCAAGCGGGCGTTGGTGTTCGCACCGACCCATTTACCCGCTGATAAACGCTTGGCGATCGAGCGGGTTGCCACTTTGCACCTTGTGGGCGAGACTCGCGTGGATGTGCAACAATTAGTCCAAATCTTGCACACGCACTACGAGGTGCGCTACCTCTTGGTGGAAGGTGGGGGCAACCTGAACTTTTACTTTTTTGACGCCGATATGGTCGACGAGGTGTTCCTTACCCTTGCCCCGAAGGTCAAAGGGGGTGCCCACCTCCCAACGATGGTGGATGGGGCAGGACTGCCGCGCGAGCGAGTCGCCCAGTTTGAGCTGGTTTCGGCATATCTGGAGGAGAGCGAACTGTTCCTGCGCTATCGGAGGCAGCGATGACCCTGCGTGAGTTTGTGAAACAGCAGATGCAGAGCCTCTATGAGGCGCTCCAGAAGCGTCAGGCGCCCCCCGTCGGCACCTACGATGCCGACACCCTGCGTGAATGTTTCCGGCGCGCCCAAGTACAGACCGGAACCACCCAGTACTTCCCAGACCGGATTGTCTTTGAATTCATCTTCACGGAGCCGAGCCTGGGACCTGTAGTGTTGAGCATCACGGTCACCGCACCCGAACCGATTGTCTATATGCCCGTACCTGACTGGGTGATTGAGGATGTTTGGCAAGGGGATGTGACTGGTTCGTTCCGATTTCGTTCGGAAGCCGAAGCGCTTCTGGAGCGGTTCCGAAGTCAGTTATTTAGCGAGGAGAACCTCGCCTATTTTGAGCGTCATCGCCTGCCCAAACGCAGAGATTAGCTTGAGGAGACCAAGATGAAAATGATAAAACACGAGATACCCTATACCGAGCATCAGCTGCCGAACGGACTGCGAGTCATCCTGTCGCCGCACCGGATTGCGCCGGTGGTGGCGGTTTTGGTGATGTACAAGGTCGGTTCGCGCGATGAGCCGATGGGCAAAACCGGTTTTGCGCACCTCTTTGAACATATGATGTTTCAGGGGTCTGCCAATGTGCCCAAGGGCAAACATTTTGAGTATGTAGAAGCGAACGGGGGCGTGATGAACGGGTTTACCTCGTTTGACCTCACAACCTACTTTGAGGTGCTCCCCGCTTCCAAACTCCCGCTCGGGTTATGGCTGGAGGCGGACCGGATGCGCTCTTTGGAAGTTTCGCAGGAAAACTTAGACAACCAGCGCGCCGTAGTCAAAGAGGAGCGACGGCTGTCGGTGGACAACCAGCCCTACGCGCGTGCTATGGAACGCCTGCGTGAAATCGCTTACGATAACTTCGCCAACCAGCACTCTATCATCGGTTCTATGGAAGACTTGGATAACGCCACTTTGGAGGATGTGCAGGCGTTTTTCCGCACCTACTACGCCCCCAATAACGCCGTGCTGGTGATTGCGGGAGACTACGACCCACGCCGTGCTTTGCCTGAGGTGCGCCGCCTGTTCGCCGACATTCCTGCCCAGCCAGCGCCTGAACCTGTTGACCTGACCGAACCTGACCGCGACGAACGGCGCGAGCAGTTCCATGACCCGCTCGCAACCGTTCCTGCCGTTGCCATCACTTGGAAAATCCCCCCACGAAACACCGTAGAAAATGACGCCCTGCAAATCGCAGGCGATATCTTGCTGGGCGGACGAGCTTCGCGCCTCTACCAACGGATGGTCAAACAGGAGCAGATTGCCGTGAGTGTGTCGGGCGGTGCGGAGAGCCGTCCCGCCCCGAATCTGTTCCGAGTCTTCGTGTTGCATCATCCCAACCACTCGCCCGAAGTGGTGGAGCAAGTGGTCTATGAGGAGATTGCGCGTATGGCGCAGGAGGGAATTAGCGCCGACGAGCTGGAACGCGTGCGTTCCCAGCTACTGGCACAGCGCTGGAGCGATAACCTGTACTACGGATTACAGAGTCCGCTGGGGCGTGCGCTGAACCTGGCTTACTGTGCGCTGTTTGAGGAAGACCCCGGCGCGGTGAATCGGATGCTGGAGCGCTTGATGAGTATTACGCCTGAGCAGGTTCAAGAGGCGGTGGCGTGCTTTTTACACACGAGTCGCAACCGCACGGTGATGCAGATTGTGCCTGGGGCGACAGGAGGTGCGCAATGAGCGTCCGTACTACGCCACCCCCCGACCATCCGATGGGCGTGTTGAACATTCCGACACCTGAGGTGACCCGCCTGCCGAATGGGCTTGAGGTTTGGCTTCTGCAGGATAAGCGAGCCCCTATGGTGGAGTTTCGGCTCACCCTTCCGACAGGCGGGCGTGCCTACGATGAACCGGAGTGGATTGGGCTGGCTTCGGCAACAGCGCGCCTCATGACTGCAGGCACTCCCACCCGAACCAGCCTCCAGATTGCCGATACGGCGGAGCGCTATGGCGGTGGCATCGGCTTTAGTGCCAACACCGAGACCGCTGGGATGCACGCCCACTGCCTCGCCCAGCACCTTCAGCCGATGCTCGAGCTCATCGCCGATGTGCTTCTGCACCCCATCTTCCCTGAGGATGAGGTGAACATCGACCGAGCCAACACGCTCCAGCGACTCGCATTGCAACGCTCTCGCCCCGATTTCTTAGCGGAGGAGCGTTTCCGCCAAGCACTCTTCGGCACGCATCCCTACAGTCGTTTGGCTCCCGATGAGAACGCAGTTCAACGATGGGGCACCGAGAACCTGCAGGCGTTCTATTTCCGGCATTACCGACCAGCGGGTGCAACGCTGATTGTGGTGGGCGACTTCCGTAAGCGCACCCTACTAAAGATGTTAGAGGAAGCGTTGGGCGAGTGGCAGGGGGCGTCTGAGTTCGCCACTATTGCTGACCCTGCGTTGGAAGTGGTGGAAGGTGGATTCCATCTGGTGCCGCGTGCGAACTCGGTGCAGAGCAACCTGCTGATAGGCACGCTCTGTCCCCCACGCAAGTCGCCCGACAGCATTCCGCTCCAGTTGGGCGTGAGTGTGTTGGGTTCCGGGGCGAGCTCACGCCTGTTCCTGACCGTGCGTGAGCAGTCTGGCTATGCCTATAGTGTGGGGGCGAACTTAGACCACTATCTGCGCTTGAGCTCGTTTTCGGCATATGCCCAGACCGCCACGGCGAACACCCACGACGCCTTGCGCCAAATCCAAGCCGAAATCGAACGCTTGGCTCAGGAGCCGATACCGCCCAGCGAACTGCAGGCAACAAAAAACTATCTGCTGGGACGCCACGCCCTGAGCTGGGTCACGCTGGGGTCTATCGCTGACCGATTGACCCAGCTGGCGGTTCATCAGCTACCGTTGGACTATTGGCACCAGTACCCCGAGAGGCTCCAGTCTACCACGGCCTCGCAGGTTCAGGAAGCCTGTGCGCGCTATCTGAGTTTGGAACGGATGGCGACGGTCGTCGTGGGTGATGAGAGCCTTCAATCGGAGTAGTGGGGTACTATAGAGCCATTATGCAACCGAAGCTCAGCGTTGAGGTGGTCGCCCAGGGATTAGAGGTGCCTTGGGCAATTGTGTTTGCGCCCGATGGGCGTATGCTGTTCACCGAGCGACCCGGCAGAGTGCGCGTGATGGAGCGGGGCAAGCTCCGAGAGAAGCCCCTCGCCGTGATCGAGGACTGTGTCCATCGTGGGGAAGGGGGACTCATGGGCATCGCGCTCCACCCCAACTACGCGCGCAATCGCTGGGTCTATCTGGCGTACCTTTACGACGACCGCGGATTCAAGGTGCGGGTGGTACGCTATCGCGATACGGGGGATACCCTCACCGACCGCAAGGTCATCATAGAGAATATCGAGGGAAGCTTCGTCCACGATGGAACCGCCTTGGGCTTCGGACCCGATGGCAAACTGTATATCACCACGGGCGACGCGGCGAAGCGTGAACTGTCGCAGCGGTTAGACCGTTTAGAGGGCAAGACTCTCCGCCTCAACGACGATGGCACAGTACCCAAAGATAATCCGTTTGTGAACACACCGAACGCACGCCCCGAAATCTGGACGATTGGGCATCGCAACGCACAAGGTATCGATTGGCAACCGCGCACGGGGTTGATGTTCCAGAGTGAACACGGTCCCTCAGGCTTTGACGGACCGGGTGGGGGCGATGAGATTAATATCGTTGAGCGGGGCAAAAACTACGGCTGGCCCCTGATACACCATCGGGAGACCCGTCCCGGAATGGAGGCTCCGCTGTTGGAGTTCACGCCTGCCGTGGCTCCCGGCAGTATCGCCTTTTATCGGGGCACACGCTTTGCAGAGTGGCGAGGCAACCTCTTTATGGCGACACTGCGCGGACAGCGGTTGGTTCGGGTGGTGTTGGATGGGCGTCGGGTCGTGCGCACCGAGAATCTACTCACTAATCAGTACGGTCGTCTCCGGGCTGTGGCTTCGGGGCCTGACGGTTATCTCTATGTTTCCACCTCCAATCGTGACGGTCGCGGGCGTCCGCATCCCGATGATGACCGCATTTTGCGCGTA
>JBDNDR010000068.1:0-8506 GCA_046718995.1 Fimbriimonadales bacterium | reverse complement strand
TTGCACCTCCGCCAGATAGTTGAACCAACCCGACCTCCGCTGGGAGTCGCTCAGCCATTTCTGATAGAGATAATACGGCACAATCTGACTGGTGAGTCCATCGGGCAAGTCCAGCGCTTTGAACGCTTCGCCCAGGCTAACCTGCCAGCGTGCGCCCAATGGTCGGCTGAATCGGCGTGCGCCCCACCAAGTCGTATGACCGTCCTGCTCAAACTGCGCCAGAAACTGTTCAAAATGCCATGTGCCGATGAGAGGCAATCGCCAATCGAACTGGAGGCTCGCATAGGGCACGGGAGGCATCGCATCGTTGACCAACAACCCCCCACTATACCCGCCATCCCAGCGCAGATTCGCCCGACCGACCTGCCAACGCACCGCACCCGATTGAAGTGTAAGCCTTGCCAGCGGAAGGGTATCAAAGGCGCTGGGGTTGCGTCCTGCCAGTCGCCGCGCATCGCTCGCCACCAACTCCAAAAGTGCCTGCTCACCGAGGGGGATCAGTCCCACGACCCGATAGCTGAACTCCGCAGTGCGCCAATCGCTTCCGTCAGGGTAGCCCAAACCATCCACCACAGCGACCACCAGAGGGCGGGTTTCGGTTAGGCGTTTCGCATCACCCAGCTTCCATCGGGCATAATCGGTCTCCAGTTGCCCCGACTCGAAAAAGAACTCTTCCGTACTGCGTGGAACACGCAGGAGTGCAGTGGGAGAGGGTGTCTGACGCGCCAGCAGGTCATAGAGAGGGTCATCGCGAGGGGGCAACTGCTGAGCCAACACGCAACTGAACAGCGCCACTACAAAGAGCAGAGTGCCAATCACTTTCATTGGGTAGAGATACCCTCCCGACGAGCGATGTTGGCTGAGAGGCGCCCCGTTGCGAGTTCCAGCAGGAGGGTGCGCGCCTGTTCCGCCTGTTCGCGGTTGCAGTAGTCCATCAGCGCGCACAGCTGGGTCTGAAGCCAGTCCCAATCGGGAGCTTGGTGGTTGCGTACCCGCCGAACCTTCGGTGTAGAGGTGGGTTCCAACATCTCCTCATCGTAGCACAGCTCCTCGTGGAGCTTCTCGCCAGGGCGTATCCCCGTGAAGACAATCTTGATATCCTTGTCGGGTACCAAACCGTAGAGGCGGATGAGGTCGTGGGCAAGGTCAATAATCCGCACCGGTTCGCCCATGTCCAGAATATAGATATCGCCGTGGCTGGGATAGGCTCCAGCGCGCAAGATGAGGTGAACCGCCTCGCCGATACTCATGAAATAGCGCTTCATCTCGGCATGGGTTAGGCGCACGGGACCGCCTTGCTGAATCTGCTGTTGTAGGGTCGGCACCAGCGAGCCTCGGCTTCCTAAGACATTCCCAAACCGCACGATGGCGAACTCGGTGCTACTCTCTTGTGCCAACGCGCTGACAATCATCTCGCCCACGCGCTTGGTGGCGCCCATAATGCTCACGGGTTTGACCGCTTTGTCGGTGGAGACATAGACCATCTTGACAACATTGAACTCCACACAGCACTCGGCAATCACCCAAGTGCCCAGTACATTGTTTTTGATTGCCTCAATCGGGTTCGCTTCCATCAGAGGCACATGCTTGTGCGCAGCGGCGTGGAGTACCAGTGTGGGCTTTTCCTGAGCGAACACCTGGCGCATGCGGGTACGGTCGCGCACATCGCCTATCACACAGCGCGGCTCATAATCATACGCATGCTTGAGCTCCTGTTCCACCTGATAGATACTATTCTCGCCCTTACCCACCAGAATCAGGCTTGCGGGCCCCAACTGGGCGACTTGGCGCGCCAGCTCGCTCCCGATAGAGCCACCAGCCCCTGTAATCATCACGCGCTCGCCTTGAATGTAATCCGAAAGCGACCTTAGGTCAAACTGGGTCGGCTCGCGCTGGAGTAGGTCTTCAATATGAATCTCACGGATATGGGTGAGGTGAACGCCCTGCTCAAAAACCGCCGGGATGGGTGGCACAATCCGAACCCGCGCGGAGGTCTGCTTGCAGATTTGAAAGATTCGGCGGATGGTCTCACCTTTTGCAGACGGGATGGCAATCACCACCTCTTGAATGCCATGCTCGGCGACGAGGCGCGGGATGTCCTCCGTCGTACCCATCCAAGGATAGCCGTGAATGCGCATATGGCGTTTGGCGGGATTATCATCCACGAAACCAACCACTTGATACTCCGACTGGGGGTTGCGTTGGGTCTCGCGCATCACCATCTCGCCTGCATCGCCCCCGCCCACAACGAGCGTGCGTCGCTTCGTCATCCCGTTATAGCGAACTGCGCGGTACCAATCCATCATACGACGCCCGATACGCGAGAGCGTCAAAAAAGTGGTAGCAATGAACGCGAACAATACTGGCTCCGCACTGGTAAAGGCGCGCCCTGCCCAGTAGCTGGCAAGCCCAAATGCTACCAGCCCCGCACCACTAAGCAACAGACTAACCCCGAATAGGCGGAACAGGTCGCTCAGACCCGCATAACGGCTATGGATACGGTACAGCCCTTGCCAAAAAAGCAAAACCACAGCAAGAAAAGACAGTGCGGGGGCACCCGCCTCCAGAAAGAAGCGGTCGGCTCGGTCAAACGCAAAATCTTTGGCAAACCCAATAGAAAGCATTAGTGCCAGCGAGACCAGCAAGATATCCGTAATCACAGAGCGCACAAACTCCGCCCAACGCCACGGTGGGATGCTCGCCAGCCTGCTCCTTCGTTGTTCTTTTTGCAAGACTTCCCTCCATAGAAAACAGGACAGTGCCTGTCCGAGTCCAGCCTGAGAATTATACCTAAGGGAGCCGAACTGCCCTCAAAGTCTGCGCCGTCTCCTCAGGTAGCGTATCATTGATAAAAGTACCCGCTCCCGACTCAGAACCTGCCAGATACTTCAGCTTGTCTGGTGTGCGATAGGGCGGATAAAACTCGATATGGAAGTGCCACGCGTTATAGTCGCCACCATCGCACGGGCGCGGATGCTGAACCATAATATAGGGCATAGAGAAACCCCAGAGCCGGTCATAGCGCATAGTCAGACGCTTGAGATGCCAAGCCATTTCACTGAGCTCCTCATCGGTCAGATCGAGTAGGTCGCGCCGATGCGCTCGCGGGATGAGGTGAACTTCGTATGGATAGCGCGCATAAAACGGCACCAACGCCACCCAACGCTCGCTCACTTCCACAAGGCGAACCCCTTCGGCGCACTCATGCTGAAGAACCGAACAGAGGAGGCACTGCCCGGTTGCCTGAAAATACTCGCGCTGCGCCTCCCATTCACGCTCCAACTTAGGAGGCACAAATGGGTACGCATAAATCTGTCCGTGAGGATGGCTCAGCGTCACACCGATTTCGCGCCCCTTGTTCTCGAAGATGAACACATACTGCACTTCGGGACGCGCCGACAGCTCGGCGTAGCGTTCGCGCCAGACCCACACAAGCTGCTCAATCCGCTCCAGAGGCATATCGGCTAAGGTGGCGTTGTGGTCTGGGGAATACAACACAACCTCACAGACGCCCTCCGAAGGACGCACCGGCGAAAAAGGGGTACCCGAGACCGCAGGCTCAGGAGGTGTCCGCAATAACGAGGGAAAGCGATTCTCAAAGACGACAATCTGGTAATCGGGCTCAGGGACTTCGGTTTCCAGCCCGCCCGGTCGGGTGGGGCACAGCGGACAGTACTCAGGCGGGGGATGGAAGGTGCGCTCTTGACGATGGGTCGCCGTGATGACCCATTCCTTCAGCAGCGGATGCCAGCGCAGTTCCGACATGCCCCGATTCTACCTATACATCACCCTGAGAGGGTATTGCAAACGGTTTGCTGGGGCGACCGCATAAGCCGCCCCGTTGCAGGCTAAACCGACACAGGCGACGGCTCCGAAGGTTCGCTTAGTGTAGCCGCCGTTTCGGAACCTGTAGCACTGGTCAAGGCGAGCGGTAGCACCTCGTCCATATGGCGCACCAGATGGAAGGTCATCTGCTCGCGCACATGTTCAGGAATGTCATCCAGGTCGGGTTCGTTCTCCATCGGGACGATGACCTCGTAGATGCCCGCTCGGTGTGCGGCGATAACCTTTTCCTTGATGCCACCGACGGGCAAGATACGCCCGCGCAGGGTGATTTCGCCTGTCATGGCAACATCCCGTCGGACAGGACGCCCACAGATTGCCGAAGCGAGCGCCGTTGCCATCGTAATCCCCGCCGAGGGACCGTCTTTCGGAATCGCTCCCTCAGGCACATGGATGTGGACATCATAGCGCCGATTGAACTCGGGGTCAGCACCGAGTTTCGCGGCTCGCGAGCGGACATAGGTCATCGCGGCTTGTGCCGACTCCTTCATCACCTCGCCCAGTTGCCCTGTAAGGATGAGGCGTCCGTCGTGTCCCGGCACCAGCGCCACTTCCACCGCCATCACATCGCCGCCGAACTCGGTATAGGCTAAGCCCATCGCCACGCCGATTTCGTCGTTCTCTTCTTTGGTGCCGAACCGATAGCGCGGCTTACCGAGGTACTCGCTGAGGCTATCGACCTCGACCGTGACCTGTTCGACTTCGCCCCCAGCGATGCGTTTGGCGACCTTACGGCAGATGGTTGCCAGTTCGCGTTCCAGGTTGCGCACGCCCGACTCGCGCGTATATTCGCGGATAATCCGCAGGAGCGCCTCGTCCGAGATTTTCAGTTGCTCGGTGTTCAGCCCGTGACGCTCCAACACGCGCGGGATGAGATACCCCTTGGCGATATGGAGCTTCTCGTCCTCCGTATAGCCCGAAAACGGGATAATCTCCATTCGGTCTCGCAGGGGCGCAGGGATAGTCTCCAGTGTGTTCGCCGTCGTGATGAACATCACATTTGACAGGTCGAACGGCACCTCCAGATAGTGGTCGGAGAAGCGGTCGTTCTGCTCGGGGTCTAACGCCTCCAGCAGGGCGGAGGTGGGGTCGCCTCGGAAGTCGTAGCCCAGTTTATCGATCTCGTCCAGCATAAACACCGGGTTGCGTGTGCCCGCTTGGCGCAGTCCTTGAATGATGCGTCCGGGCATCGCACCGATATAGGTGCGCCGGTGCCCTCGGATTTCGGCTTCGTCGCGTACTCCGCCTAACGAGACCCGAATGAAGTTGCGCCCCAACGCTCGCGCAATCGAGCGTCCCAGCGAGGTCTTACCCACGCCGGGCGGCCCGACGAAACACAAGATGGGTCCCTTGAGCGAGCCGGACAGCTTGCGCACCGCCAAGAACTCCAACACGCGCTCTTTGACCTTCTTCAGCCCGTAGTGGTCTTCGTTGAGGATTCGTTCCGCTTCACCGATGTCCACGCGGTCTTCGGTCTGTTTGTTCCAAGGCAAGGAGAGGAGCACATCCAGATAGGTGCGGATGACGGAGGCTTCAGGCGAGGCGAACGGCATCTTTTCCAGACGGTCCACCTCTTTCAGCGCGCGTTCGGCGGTCTCTTGGGGCATACCCGACTCGGCGATACGGTTGCGGTACTCCTCCACTTCGGAGAAGCGGTCATCGCGTTCGCCCAGCTCGCGCTGGATAATCTTGAGTTGCTCGCGCAGGTAGTACTCGCGTTGGGTATCGCCCAGCTCTTGATCCACGCGGTCGCGGATACGCTGTTGCAGTTCGATGACCTCCAGCTCCCGCCGCAGTACCCGAATGAGCTGTTCCAAGCGCGCTTGGATGTCCAGCGATTCAAGGATTGCTTGTTTCTCGGTGAACTTGATGGGCGCAAAGTGGGCGATGGTGTCGGCTAAGCGTCCGGGCTGATTGATGTATTCCACCGTAGCGACCACTTCAGGCGGGATGCCCCGCTCGTGAGAGGCAATCTCCTCAAACAGGTCCGCGGCGGTGCGCATCAGTGCCTCGATCGTCTCATTCACGCGCACCTCTTTGGTAGGGAGAGGCTTGATGTGCGCGACGAGGAACTCGCCATTATCCTCAAACCGCTCCAACTGCGCACGCGCCACCCCGCGAAACACGACCCGCATGGTGTTATCGGGTACATGAATCGCCTGCAAGATCTCTGCTACAGTACCGACCGTGTAGAGGTCTTCTTCGCTCGGCTCTTCCACCGACACATCCCGCTGAGTGAGCAGGAGCATCATCTTGTGCGTGGTCACCGCATGCTGAACGGCACGCAGAGACTTCTCACGCCCCACCAGCACGGGTGCCAGCGTGTTGGGGAAATACACATTGTCCCGCACCGGTAAAATCGGTAAAACCTCAGGGATCTCGGGACGACGCGAGCGCTTAGAGGCACTACTGCGCCGCCGACGCGGGGATGTCTGTTCAGGTTCTGGCATTGCTTCGGCTTTCTTCCGTCTTGGCATAGATCCACCTCAATCGTATACGCAAACACTAATACTGCCAGTTCCCTATTTCGCTCCGCTGCCCGATTCTCCTGCAGGAAAAAGCCCGAACCGCTGGAAATTGGTGCCCATGCAACGCACAAGGTTCAGACGACAAGGACGAGTCTCGTGGTGGTTGATTGCAGGCATCGGATGCCTCGGGATCGTCGCGTTGTGCCTCATCGGCAGCTTTCTGGTCGGACGGCAAATCCAATCCAATTTTGGCGAGAGCATCCGTCAAGCCTCCGAAATGGAGCAGACCATCCGCCCACGCCTCGCAGCCGTCTATGACGCGATTCAGCAGTATGTGCAAGATAATAACGGTCAATACCCCCAGGACTTGAAAGCGTTGGTGCCTAAATATGTCCCTGAAGAGACCATCGCACCCATCAAAATGAGCGACGGTACGGAAGTGAAGCTCGTCTACCGGCGTCCCGCACCTGACGCTGGCGAGCGAACGGTGATTCTGGAACACGACCCGCCCATCAAAATCGTCGTCACCCTGTTCGGCGAAACGGCAGAGACGCTCCAGACCCTACAGGTACGCAAAAACGGACGCATCACCACCAAGCAAGAGACCCTCACCAGCCAGGACCGAGGGAAAATCCCCCCGCCAAACACCTCCCCACCGACAGGCACGAACTAACCTAATTCGTTTCTAAGCCTAAGGTGGGCTGGGTAGACTGGCTGGACGGAACCCCCAAATGTTGCCATGCTTTGGGGGTTGCCACCCGTCCGCGAGGCGTGCGCTGGAGGAAGCCCAACTGCATCAGGAACGGCTCGTACATATCCTCTATTGTGCCGGGGTCTTCCTGGATGGAAGCCGAGAGCGTATCCAACCCGACAGGACCTCCGCCGAACTTCTCAATGAGCGTGCGCAAGATTTTATGGTCCATCTCATCCAGTCCGAGCGGGTCAACACCCAGCCGAGTGAGCGCATCTTGTGTAAGCGCCAGCGTGATATGCCCTCCACCCAGCACTTGGGCGAAGTCGCGCACCCGTCTCAATAGGCGGTTCGCAATTCGGGGCGTGCCGCGTGAACGGGACGCTATCTCCTCAACAGCTGGCTCCTCTATCTGAACCTGCAAAATGCGCGCCGAGCGGCGGATAATCTGCGCCAGCTCCTCTGGGGTGTAGAGGTTGAAGTAGTGAACAATCCCGAACCGGTCGCGCAGGGGCGAAGTGAGCAGCCCCGCGCGGGTCGTGGCACCGACCACTGTAAAAGCGGGTAAGTCCAGCCGTATCGACCGTGCCCCTGCCCCCTTGCCCAGTACGATGTCGATCTGAAAATCTTCCATCGCGGGATAGAGCACCTCTTCCACCGCACGGCTCAGGCGATGGATTTCATCAATAAACAGCACTTGCCCCGCCTCCATACTGGTTAGAATCGCAGCGAGGTCGCCCGGACGCTCAATCGCCGGTCCCGAAGTGATGTGGATAGGCACTCCCATCTCGTTGGCGACGATGGTGGCAATCGTGGTCTTGCCCAGCCCGGGCGGACCGAACAGGAGCACATGGTCTAACGGCTCACCCCGCCCGCGCGCCGCTTGGATAAAGATACTCAGGTTCTCTTTGAGCTGTTGCTGTCCGATAAACTCGTTCAGTCGGCGTGGGCGCAGGCTCGCCTCGGTCTCCAACTCCTCCCGATGGCGCAACGGGTCAACAACTCGTCCATGTGGTTCGTGACGACTCACCAACACAAGTGTACCTAACAGCGGGTATACTTCTTTCGGAGGCTATCATTACCAATGTTAGAAACGCCCGTCCGAACCGACCGTGCCCGCTTTGAACAGATTGCCGAGAAGGTGGAACGCGGGGAGCGCCTGAGCTTTGAGGATGGCGTCGCCCTCTTCCATTACCCCAACCTCACCGAAATCGGCGCGCTGGCACACCATGTACGCATGCGCAAGAACCCCCACCCCTATGTGACCTATGTGATAGGGCGCATCATCAACTACACCAATGTCTGCTGGGTGCGCTGTAAGTTCTGTGCCTTCTATCGCCCTCCGGGACACGAGGAAGGTTACCTGCTTTCCGATGAGGAAATCCTCCAGAAGATCGACGAGCTGGTCAAGCAGGGCGGGGTAGAGGCGCTCATTCAAGGGGGGCTGAACCCGAAACTGAAGATAGACTACTACGAGCGTCTGTTCCGCCTCATCAAGCAGAAC